>DATGNN010000451.1:0-8557 GCA_035306725.1 Chitinispirillaceae bacterium
TCTTACTCTTGAAGATGTTGTAAAAGTGGATGCTCTTTTCAGAGATGTCTGGAATATTCCAATTATGGAAGAAGTTTACAAAAAATGCTTTAAAGGAAAGTATCCGGCGAGAAAAACTATTTTGACTGGTTTTGCTCATTCAGGTGGATCCTACGGACTTGAATTTCAAATTGATGGAATCGCTTACAAAGGATGAATCATTAACGACATCTAACAACTACAACTTGCAACGACCCGTTAGTTTCTATTTGCCATTTGATTCTTTTCTTTTGCGACATTATAAAACATTTTTATTAAGATTATAATATTTTTTTTTGCTAATCAATCTTGAAACATATGAAAAACCTCCATCGGTGTTAAGTATTTAAAATAATCAATACACCAACTATTTTGAGGTTTACCCAAAATTTTCAGCACTTTAAACTTACGTTAGAGACTTTAATCATTACGTTAAAATGGGTTTTCACTACGTTGGAGGGTTTATACCCTTACGTTAAAGGCTTTAATCCCTTACGTTAAAACGATTTTTTCCTTGGTCAGAGGGTTCATACCCCTACTTTAAAATGTTTTTTGTTTACCTTAAAGTGTTTATACCTCTACGTTAAAGCGGTTTTTCATTACGTTAGAGGGTTCAAACCTTACGTTAAAATTGTTTTTGGCTACGTTAGAAGGTTTATACCCTACGTTTCCGGATGCCTCCCAATGGCCCCATCTTTTCAGGGCAAAAGAAAAGCCTTTTTAGAACTTGTTTTTTATCATCATGTCCATATCTTTATGTTGGAAACTTCTATGTTAGGCGTACATAAATATTCTTAATACAGAATGTCATGGTAATTGCATAACCGATATAATTTGAGATTTAAATCATGGAAGCAATAAAGATTTTTATAAGCATCTCGGCTTCACTGCTGGAAATACTTGGTACAGGAACTATTGTAATTACTGCATTATACACCATTTTCTCATTCCTTTTTTATTTGCGCAGGGAATTATCTGGTAGACTTTTTTACAAATCGTTCCGGCGTCACCTTGGACATGGTATTTTACTCGGGCTGGAATTTCTTGTTGCTGCAGACATTATCCGCTCTGTTGCAATTGAACCAACTTTAAATGGTTTAATGGTACTGGCCGGTATAGTATTGATCCGGACATTTCTCAGCCTGACTCTTGAAGTTGAAATAAGTGGGAAATGGCCCTGGGAATCCAAATGCGAAAATAGTAAACAGGATTAGTCAAAACAGGGTTTTAAAAAGACGACCTGGATTCAGTCTGGAATTATCCTGATTCACTCTTGTCCAAAACAAGAAGCAAAACAGGAAATAATATATTTTTCCAGATCACGTTCCGTTCAAGTCAATGAAAACATACTTTCCAGGTCATGTTTTGAATACACCCTGAAAGCGATAAGTGTTTCTGAATCGGTAATTCCATCAAGTTTAAGCATTCTGTCTGTTACTATATCTGCCAGCTCATCATTATCCTTAACCCGTACCATCACAGCCAGATCATACTTTCCGGCAACAGAGTATACTTCACTGATACCTTTCATATCTGTCAATGATGAAGCTATAATGTTTACTTTGTCTCTTTTGACTTTTAATAATACAATTGCACTTACCATAACTTTATTTCCGTTTCCATGAAAAATCTGATACATCAAAATAATATATACGTCTGTCTGAATCTGAACTTAATGATATTTCTATCACATCGTAAAGTTTTCCCTCTTCCTGAATTTTGACCTGCCCAATGATCCGCCAGTCTTTATCCTTTATCCCATGCTTGCTGCTAATCCAGTTATATTCAGCTTCAACACCCTGGCTCTGCTTTTGCGCGCCAGTAATTTTAATAGCTTCTTGGTAAGAATCACCACTTGTATCAGAATAGCTGATTTTTGGAGCACGTGGTCCCTGGCTGTTGTTTTTAACGGCCATTCGGGTTACACACCCGCCTGCTAACATAATGACACCCATTATACATAAACTTATGCGTTTCATATTTTATCCTGTTGAAGATCCATGGGAATAATCCCAATCAAAATAAATCTTTTTCTGCAAATATTCAATTATTCATATTTATAAGATTCATACAGGAAGCAAAAAGGCTGGTTTTTTCCCTCTGGACCTTATACCAGCCTGTTTCTGTTGAAAATCTGGCAGTATTGATGATCTGGGATTGTTAAAAAGGTGTGTCTTTTCAGAAATTCGAGATAAAGTTCAAGCGAAGTTATCTTTTTACCATTAAACCCGCATAATTACAACCCTACTTTTATCTGATAACTCAACTCGGCTTCGCCCTGTTTTTTGACAGGAATTTTAAACATTACTTTAAATGCGTCGATTTTTTCATAATCGTAATTGGATTTTACTATTTCCCAGTTCCCCATCATTGGCTGAACAACTCCAACAGTAACCGCTTCGATTTTATGATTTTTTAATTCTACCTTCCATTCAGATTCCCAGAGTTGTGTACTTATCTGCTTAAAACTGGTCTGTTTCTTTTCTGCGATTATATCAAATGCTTCACCACTTTTCAGCTGAACCATTCCATTTTCAGGAGTATGATCAATGTGATCTTCACCAATAAACTGCTGTCTTCCCTTGCTGTCTGCGGTAAATATTCTTACATTTCCTGCCGGAAGCGGCATTTTCAATCCATTTTCTTTACTGTTTCTAAAATTCAGATAAACCTGAACAGGAACTTTGTAATCTCTTTTTGAGTATCTTTGTGTAATGCCATACGATTCTCCCTCAACAAGATACTCCTTATCAATTTTTAATGTACCAGACTCCAATAAACTTATTTGCTTTGTCTGATTATCCTTCAAAACTGTTTTTCTTTGTAAATCATACATGTGATATTCATGAATACTTTCTTCAGCGAACTGAGGTGAATAACTGTTATCATACGCCGCTTCAGCCCTTTTACTGAGCATCATCCTCGCAGGCTTTTCTATTTTGTTAACATTTCCGGCAACCAGTTTGAGTGTTGCATCACTGAAAGCTGCTCCACACCTGTTTTCTATTGTGACCCAACCGTTCAGACTCCCCTTATTATCTTTATTTGAACATACAAGAACATAATCCGCATTCCACGTTATACCATTTGTCAGATAAGATATCTCAATCTTGTGTTTTTGAGATTTTTTTGTTTTAATTTTCCATATCAGAGTTGGTTTTTCTACAAGGTTGTCTGGTATTTCAGGAAGGACTTTAATTCCAGGATGACCCAGATAGATTTGTTCGTCAATTTTATAAACCTCACCATTATTGACACTGAGCAGTTGTGCCTCAACAACATCTTTTCTGTCCTTATATTCATTTTGATCAATGATTTTGATCTTTTTTCCTACATACTTTTCCATTAATTTCTGATGGCTTATCAGATCATACTCGTAATTTTGTTCAAGAATTAAAAAGTCATCAGGATAATTTGTTGACTTAGCATAAACCGTAACCGGATTAATCAATGCAGCAACATCAGCAACTTGAAGCTCATTTTCACCTGATGGCACCTTAATCTCTCTGATTTCCTTAACAAACCCGAAATTCCCGTTATACACCGTTACCTCAACAGATTTTCTGGATCCCGACGTACTGGTCACACTTTTTTCTTCCGAAAAAACAACAGTTACAAGAATCGCTAACATTAATATCACCACTCTGTAATTCATCATAACTCTTCCCTGCTAAAAAAATCAACGAAAACCAAAAGGTTTACATATAAGACCGCTTGTCTGAAACAAGAATTGTACTTTTACTGCGTAACCTGGCTTTCCAGGCTGCAAGATATTGTTTCAAAACTAATCTATAATAACAGATTTTTCAAGAAGTTTTCAGTTTTCGAAATGTCTGGAAGGTGTTTGTATACCCGGTCAGTATTTTCCGTCCACATATGAACTATGATTTTTTGTTATTTTTTTTCATGATAGAAACAAGCTCTGAAATTTCAAACGGTTTGATTAAATAAGCAACGGGTTTCACTTTCATAGCTTCTTTAACAGTTTTCTCATTTGAATACCCGGTGCTGAATATTATCCGGGTATGAATTTTTTCGATAATCTCTTTTGCAGCTTCAATTCCATCGGTATCCCCACTCAGGCGAATATCCATTATAATAAAATCCGGATGACCTTCCACTGCAGCGTTAACAGCATCTTCCTTTGTTGATACAGATTCCAGTACATGAAATCCTTTTGCACCAATCATTTTTTCCAGGAGCATTGCCATTACAGCTTCATCTTCAACTATAAGAACAGAAGGTAACCCCATCAAGTATTCCTGTGTTTAATTACTGATTGAACTTTTTTCAACTCCTGACCGGCATATTACAGGTTCACTTTGCAATAAGATCATAGTGCTGTACTATAAATATCACTGCGAAACCTGATAAACCACCAGAGACCATTATCAACCTGCGGCTTTACAGTACCGTGCAACTGGTGTTCAATAATTTGAATTACAAGCTTTATACCCAGAGTTTTACTTTTCAATATATCTGTATCCGGATCAACACCTTTTCCATTATCACCAAATACAAGCTCTATCATATTGTTGTTTTTGTGTAATCCTATATGCACTTTCCCTTTCCTGTTTCCGGGAAAAGCGTGCTCCAGAGAATTTGTGAGCAATTCCTTGACAACGAAACCACATGGAATGGCAATATCAATCGGAAATTCAATCTTTTCGATGTCAAATTCCAGACAAATTTTTTCCTCATTACACTCGTAACTAACCATAATCAGATGCGCAACATCAATCAGATATTCTTTTATGTCAATACTTGTCAGCATCTCGGACTTATACAGTTTCTCGTGTGCCAAAGCCATGATCCTGATTCTGTTCTGACTGCTTTTAACAATTTTTTTGACATCCTTGTTGTCCGCATAATCCGCAGCCTGGAGTTCCAGAAGTGCAGATATAATCTGCATATTGTTTTTAGTACGATGATGAAGTTCTTTCAGAAGATTTTCTTTTTGACTGATTGATGTTCTCAGTTTTTCTTCATATTTTTTTCTTTCAGTAATATCCTCAATAAAAAGTATAATGCCTCCGATTGAATGGTTTACCGTATACCATGGACGCACTTCCCATTTCGCCCAATAATATTTCCCGTCTTTGTTCTTGACATACTCATCTTTAGACTTTACGTTCTCACCATTGAGAGCTTTTTTATGCGCATCTTTCCAATCAGTCGGCAGATCCGGAAAAACCTCATAATGGTTTTTACCAATAATATCATGTTCTTCAATACGGAATTCCAGAAGCCATTTTTTGCTTACCATAAGGAATCGCATCTCTCTATCAAACATTGCAATGCAAACCGGTGCATGATCAATAAACAATCGAAGTTTTTGTTCATTTTCATACAATGCCTTTTCGATCGCTTTTCGTTTAGAGATTTCTATACCTACACCGATTAAACATAACTGATTATTATATACTATTTTTCTTCCAGTAAAGTAGCAATCTATTTTTCTACCATCTTTGGTAATGAACTTCGCTTCAACACTTCCACAACCTGTTTTAAACACATTTTCAATTCGTTCTGCAACTCTCTTTTTATCCTCACCGTCAAAAAAATCGAGAGGATTCAACTTTGATAATTCTTCATCGTTATATTTCGAAATAATTTTGTGCTGTTCGTTCCACCTCAAATAACGTCCTTCGCGATTAAAAAGATAAAAAATACCAGGTAAGCTATCTACTAACTGTTTGGATAGATTACTTTCCTCGACAAGTTCTCTTTCAACAGTTTTCTGTTCAGAAATATCCTGAACTATTCCGATAGATCCAATAACGACACCAGCATCATTAAAGACAGGTTTGCCGCTCCCCCTTACGAATCTTAGATCTCCATCCGGACGAATAATCCTGGAATTCTGAGGATTCATCTGTTTACCATTATTGGTCCCGTCAATCCAGTCCTTCATCGATTTTCTGTCGTCGGGGTGAATTAATTGTAAAAGTATATCGGCATCTGGTTTTATATCTTTCGAAACACCAAATATTCTGTACATCCCATCAGACCACTTCAACCAGGGAGGATGCATACTACAGGATTCCCAGAATCCGATATGTGCCATACGCTGTATCTGATCGAAAAGATACTTTTCATGTGTTGTCTTTCTTCTTTCTGATTTATCATACATGCTCTTTTTCAATTTTAAAAGCAGGGACACCCTTACCTTCAACTCTGTTTCTGTTATTGGTGCCAGAATAAACTCATCTAGTATTGTTCCATACAGATCACAAACAATACAAAGATCATTTTTCTCTGCTACAACCATAATCGGTAAAAAAAAAGACCCGGTTTTTATTTTATTGACAACTAATTTACCGTATCTGTCCAGAAAGAACAGATCAACTATGCACAAATCAAATAATTCAGAATCAGGATCCAATTGTTCCTGTATAACCATTTCATAATACTGATTCAATATCTGCTCTATCTGCAGACGGATACGAATATCTTTAACAATGATCAATATTTTTTTCATTTTATTTCATCAATAATAAACACTCACTACTTATAATTCAGTTCTATCCTGAAACTGTTAAAAAGCGATTTGTTTTCCAAACAGCTTAAACTGATTGGCAATTAAATCCCCCTTCATCTGAAGATCCATCTTCAAACCGATATAAACTCACAGCCACAAAAATCAGAAAAAATCCAGAAATTGTTACTATTTTTGCTAAATATCTTTATTTCATGCAAGATTTGTACCTGTTCCATAAACCGGGTTATTTAATGAAATCCAGTTAATGCGAACTTGATATCGCTTTTTATCAATGAAGCTATAAAACTAATCTTTACAAAGTTTTTTGAGTTATATTACTACCTTTAATCAGTCGATTCCTTTACTCAATCTGCTTCGCGTACAGAGGCATAAAGAATCATATCCAGAACGTTTAATATTCATTCGTGAACGATTACGACAACGACAACGACAATGATTGTAGTTTTTTTTCTTCATTTACCATTCATAATTCACAATTCACCATTATCTTATGACCTTCACAGCCATAAAACCATTTCTGCGGTAGTGCAGCTCTCGCACTCATTCCAGCACTGCGGGACAAGCTGTAAATAAATCGCCTCCATTCCGATAAAATTCATATTTACACAGTTTTTTTGGATTTTTCCGGATAATATAGGTAATTTTCATATAACAATTAGGTTTAAGTTTTTTGCAGTTAGTTTTCAGAATATGAAAATTTTACAATACTCTCTTTTCTTTTCATTTATAGTTTTCACCTCATTATATGCAGACCAGATCAGTATAAGCGGAACAGTAGAGCATGGTGAATCGGGAAATCCAGTAGTAAATGCTGATGTTTATCTGTATTTCAGAAGTCACCTTAAAACAAGAACTGATTTGCAAGGAAAATTCGAACTTGCCGGAGAATTAACCTCCAGCATCTCCGAACCCAAAAAGGATAAAATCCCGGCAATTTCCATAAACAATAATTCTGTTAATTTGATCCTGACATCACCGGCTAGAGTAAATGTATCAGTTTTCAATATTTCCGGTAAAAAGGTTTACCATACCGATGCTTGTTTTAACGGAGCCGGAGTAAAAAAAATCCTTCTGCCCATGGATAAACTGGTGATTGGAGTGTATATAATTTCTGTTAAGCACTCTCTGAACAGGGCCATTTTCCGATATATCCATTCTGAAAATAGTTACCAGGGAATATCAGAAATCTCCAATAAAAATTGTTCAACAAAAAAAGCGTGCATTTCTTCAAATATTCATAGCGAAGAATTTTCTGATATTCTTGTCGTCGTTTCAGATACGACTCAAAAAGCCCGAATTCCTTTAGTCACTTTGAAACAAAGTGATATTAAAATAAAGCTCATGCCGCCAGGGGTGAGTAACTCCACCCCTGGCGTTCCTCTTTTTGCCGATAATGGCACTTATGGAGATGTAACCACTTATGGCTCGCCAGATAACCCGGAGTATTCTGAAGGAGGGGCATGTAATTACGGTTCCACAGGGATTCTTTATTATGCTGCAATAAATGTTCATCAGATCCCCGGCGATTTTAAAGGTGACTGGCAAAACGGACGAGCTTGCGGCCGCTGTGCCAAGGTAAGTGTACGTGCCAGGGATGGAAGCATACGCACAACAATAGTGCGCATTACGGATAAATGTCCTGATGATAACTGTGGTATTGATCTTGGGGGTGCTCCTGCCAAAATAATCATGGACAATCAGATCGGACGGTACAGCGGAGAATGGGAATGGGTAAGCTGTGAAAATGCACAAGGTGTTTCTGATGGTCTACCTGCTCTTCATATAAAAGAAGGCAGCAATGAGTGGTGGTCTCTGGTACAGGTAAGAAACGGTCCGGGAGGAATTAACCAGATTCGTGTGCGAAAAGTTGAAACTACAGAATGGGACACTCTTTCAATAGCAACCGAAGCTGAAAATTTTTACAAGCTCCCCCCCCAGCTTCTTCAGGATAATGAAAACTGGGAAATAGAAACAATATGGGATACTGGTTCAAGTGGTTCCCTAATTATAGCCGGAAATAAAATGGCCATAGAAAAT
>DATGNN010000452.1:0-8165 GCA_035306725.1 Chitinispirillaceae bacterium
CAAGCCTTTTATGGATGTCATTCCTTATGCAATGTGCGGGGGAGATGATGAAACAAGAATTGTCGGGATAAATAAAGTCGGTTTGGAAAGACATGGATTTTCTTCAGAAAGAAGACAAAATATTAAAAGAGCTTATAAAATTCTGTTTCGTGAAAACCGTTCTCTTCATGATGCATTGAATTATCTTGAAAAAGCCTTTTCCGGGAATCAGGATGTTGAAAGAATTATCTCTTTTGTAAAAAACAGCAAACGTGGAATAATGCGGATGAAAGTGGATTTCATCGGGTAAACATGGTCTGTTTAAGGCAGAACCAGACGACCCAGAGGTTCGATTCTGGGGGTATTACCAGTTTCCCAAAATATTGAGTTGCCACAAATATATGAATCTACAGTTAACCCCAATGCAAGAGGTATACGCGTATCTGTTGGTATTCCAATCTCTTCAATGCTTTTAACCGGCAACGGGTCAAAATAAGTTTGAAGATAATCCATTAAAGCCAAATTATTTGCTCCCCCACCAGATAGATAAATCGTATCGGGTGAAGATTTTAAATTATACTCACGTTTAAAAAAATCATAGGCCGTTCGTGCTGTTAATGATGTAACAGTTGAAATTTTGTCTGCATCGTTGAGGCTATTAAGTCGAGGATCATCAAGAAAACCATCAAACTGGTCATAATTAGCTGTTTTGGGGGCTGGTTTAAGAAACCAATGATGTTCAGCAAAATGATTAAGGCAGGTTCCATCAATATTCCCTTGAGAAGCTAATGAGCCGTCACGATCAAAACCTATGCCATTTCCATATTCCTTTATAAGTTTGTTTAACAAACAAGTCCCCGGACCAGTGTCAGAATCTACCAATAAAGAAGAATTTTCAGTATCAATTACAGAAATATGTGAAATCAGGCCGATGTTAATCAAGGCTACTATTCCGTTGCAACGAGATGTAATCCTGATATTTCCCGGATTGAGAGGTAGATTTCCGGGGCCCCCGGCAAGAATGTTATGCCTTACCAAATCGGTTAGTACAGGAGTTTTGAATGTACTTGCAAGGTATTGGGCATCACCAAATGAAATATCCCATGTAAACTGTTGAAGGTTTTCACCAGTAGCACCCTTCCAGACAACAGGTTTGTTTAACACTATCAGGTGTGGGGTCCGTAATGCAGTAGGTTGTTGTGAAAGCGCTACTCGTGCACTTTCAACAAATTGCATGGACATTTTGTAATCAAGCCAGCTTTGTTCTGATGGACTGATACATGAATTGGATATACTGTATTTTTCAAGAATATCATCGATTTTTTTAATATATGGGATAAATGCATATGATAGAATCTCCCATGGATTTGTAGTCTGAAGGTACAGACTTTGAATACCACCCTTTACACCACTGGCAGAAATCACAAGGATACGCCGTTTTTTGATTTTTTTAAGTTTTGATAGTGTTTCAGGTATCATTTTAAAAATATTGATTCAAAATTACTATTATCTATAAACAGATTAAAATGTTGCTGCCAGAATCTGTAAACAGCGTCATAACACAAAATATTTGACTGCAACAGCCTGTTTTGCCGACTGTTACTGATAAGCGAAAGGCTGGTGAAGTGCATCATCTGGCAACCAACGCTTTGTTTAACTGTCGTAATTAATTATTCAATCAGGATAAATTAAAAAACAAATATAACTTCTGACCACTTGCTTCTCCAGAAATAGGCATCATTCTCTATCAGAAAAGATCTATGATTATGGTAAACTAAACAAACAGTATAATTTTTTCTGATTACTACCTGCAGCATGATTAATCATTCAGTTTAAAAACAATCCAGTTATCTATTGATATAATAATCAAATAAGATATAGCATTTAAACAGGGGGGGAGAAATATGATTGCCTGTTTAATTATAATTTACGGAGCTATTTCTTTGGTGGTAGCAATATGGACTATAATGATGATCAGTTCATACATCCATTTTATTACTGTGAATGCATCTTTTACGCATTCACAGTTTTCTAATCGAAATAATAAAATTAAAAAAGATCAATTCAGATTAAAGTACGACAAAGGAAGAATGGTCAGTCAGTAAATACTTTCAAGATTCTGCTGCGGTAAGAATTTTTGAGTCTGTGAATTGCCTTTTCCTTTATTTGTCTGACACGTTCACGGGTGAGGTGGAGACGTTTGCCAATTTCATCAAGTGTATGAGGAGTATCTTCACCAACACCGAAATAGAGTTTTAGAACTTTTTTCTCACGCTCATTCAATGTATCAAGAATCCGGTTAACACCTTCATGCATCGACATTTCGATCAGATGACTGTCCGGTAAATCCTGGTTTTCATCCTGAAGCAGATCAATTAATTCAGAACTGTCATCAGCTTGTACTGGAGTATCAAGAGAGAGATACCTGTTACCGATTTTTTGAATTTCAAGAACTTCTTTTTCTTCAAGACCAAGTTCCTGGGCTATTTCTTCCATAGTAGGCATTCTACGGTATTTTTGTTCAAGCCGGCTTTGAGTTCTTCCGACTTTGTGAATTATACCGATGCGGTTCAGGGGTACACGTGTGATACGTGAACGATCGGCAAGAGCCCGTAGAATTGCTTGTCGAATCCACCATACAGCATATGAAATAAATTTAAAATTTCGTTTTTCATCGAACCTTTTTGCCGCTTGTATCAATCCAAGATTGCCTTCACTTATTAATTCACCAAGAGGAAGTCCCTGATTCTGATAATTTCTTGCAACACTGACAACAAAGCGAAGATTAGCATTAATCAGTTTTTCAAGAGCTTTCCTGTCACCCTCTCTTATTTTTACAGCTAACCGTGCTTCTTCTTCGGCTGGAAGAGCCTCGTTCTTGCTGATCTCCTTTAGATACAGTTCTAACGAAGTTTCATCAGGAATAATCATTCTTCTTTCCATGTGTTCTTGTCCTCCCGGGAAAAATTCGATCTTTTTGCCGAAGATGTCTCGTGTTTTATGTTAAATTGTTCAAAGAATTGTTGTTATTGCTACTAAAATTCAAAGAAGTCAGAAACAAATTGTCAAAGTCAGTTTAGTTCAATTACGATATTAGTACTCAGAATATTGCGTTAACTTTTTTCTGGAATCTGAAATGCCTGGAAATAACATATAAAAACACGAATTACTTCGTTTTAATCACAAACATATTTTTTTATCAGTTCTGTTTATTCTAAAAAATAAAATCGTATTTCAGTTTTTCTGTTGTCTGATAGTGATTATTAACTTTACGCTATCAGTTCTGATCTACTTGCCATCAAGGTGGCGTGTAGTCTAAATGAGTTGAAGTGTGTCACTTTGTAGAAATGGATAAAAAACCAAAAACTCATTAAAAGAAAAAATTAATGATATATTTTAGAAATTTTATTCGATTAAATTCTTCAGTTCTTCACTATATTAAATCATCACGATTTAATAGTGGCTTTCAACTTAAAATGTTAATTTGAAAAGCATGAATATATATTATGCGGGAAGTAACGTGTCTAATTCTGACCACACAATAATAAAAGATACAAATTATGAAGTCCGTTTTATGCTGGAAAAAGGATTCTATGTTAATCCTGATATATTTTTCTTTTTTGAATTTCGAGTTTAATATTTCGAATTTTAAGAACAGCCTGATAAAATACGATTATGAGGGGTAGTGACACTCTCAAAGGCACATTGTAAATTAATCGTTTCCATTCAGGTATTGTATACAAGAGTAATTATCGATTTCTTATAAATTTTCAGTTTTATTTTGCAAAACAGGAGTAAAATGGGTTTAAAGTATACTGATTTTGTCAAAGGTGAAAAGCCTGTAGTTTTTGATGGCGCATTTGGAACTCAGATTCAAAAAGCAAATTTTCCTGAAGAGTTTTTTCAGAGTGTACCTGGATGTAATGAAATACTGAATCTGAGCAGACCGGAGCAGATCACTTCTCTTCATACGGAATATTTAAAAGCCGGCGCACAGGTAATAGAAACAAATACATTTACAGCAAGCAGGCCTAAGTTATTTGAATATGGCTTGGCTGATAAAGTTTATGAGATTAACAAAGCTGGTGCCCGGGCAGCTTGTAAAGCGTGTGAAAATTTCAAATCAGATATTCCTCTGTTTGTTTGTGGAACAATGGGACCAACAGGCTATTTGCCATCATCAAGTGACCCCGCTCTTTCGAGTATTACATTCAGTGAATTGGCTGATATATATGAAGAGCAGGCACGTGGGCTTATGGATGGTGGAGCGGATATTTTGTTAATTGAGACTGCTCAGGATCTTTTGGAGGTAAGAGCTGCTGTTTTTGGGATAAAGAGATTATTCGCAAAAACCACAAAAGTATTGCCGTTTCAGATTCAGATTACTGTTGATGCTTCAGGGAGAATGCTGCTTGGTAGTACCATTGAATCATTTTTAGGTTCAGTTTGTAGTCTGGGACCCTCTGTTATTGGAATAAATTGCGGAACAGGTCCTGAACAAATGCGTAAATCGATAGAAAAACTACTTAAATTATCGCCGTTCCCTGTATCAATGCTTCCTAATGCTGGTATTCCGCATAATGTAAATGGTAAAGCAGAGTACAGAATGAAACCCCAGGAGTTTGCCGAAAAAATTGCTGCAATTGTTGCAGAAAAGGGACTTTCTGTAACTGGAGGTTGTTGTGGCACAACACCGGAACATATCTCAGCTCTGGTAAAAATGCTCAAGGAGATTAAATCAGCAAAACGTTATTACATTGGTAATACTTGCTGGCTTTCAACTGGAATCGGAGGTCTGGATCTCGAGAAACAGAGTTCACCTGTAATAATTGGTGAACGCCTGAATGCTCAAGGATCAAGAAAAACCAAAGAGTTTGTTCTTGCACAGGATTATGATGAACTGACAGCAATCGCTTTTGAACAAAAAAATGCAGGGTGTTCTCTTCTTGATCTTTGTGTAGCAGTTAATGAACAGGATAATGAAGCTGCTGTGATGAAAAATCTGGTTTCACATCTCAGTGAAAGAATCAACAGACCATTCTGTATAGATACAACAGAACCTGCTGTTTTGGAAAAAGCTTTACAGTCAAGTCCTGGATCGGTAATGATTAATTCAATCAATCTGGAACATAGGGGTGAAAAAGCAAGAAGAATTCTGAAAATAGCAAGTGATTTCGGATGTCCGGTAATAGCTTTGACTATAGATGATGACGGGGTGGCAAAAACGGTAGCAAAAAAAGTAGAACTCGCGAAATCTCTGAGGGAGCTGGTTTGTGGAGAATTCGATATTCAGGAACATTATCTGTACATTGATCCGCTTGTTTTTACTCTGGCTACAGGTGAGCCCCAAAGTGCAGATTCTGCTTTGAAAAGTATTGAGGCAATTGAAAAAATTAGTGAGCTAATGCCTCAGGTTCGCACTGTGATGGGGGTAAGTAATGTTTCTTTCGGATTGAAACCAAAGGCACGGCGAATTCTTAATAACCTGATGCTTTACCATGCAGCTAAAGCCGGGTTGCGTGCCGCAATCTTTAATCCGCTGCATCTGGATGATATAAAAGAATATGATTCAAATATACGGCAAGCTGCTGAAGACCTTCTTTTTAACCGAAATGTGGATGCGCTTTCGAAATATGTTCAATTATTCGAAAACGTTAACATAGGTAGCCCAAATAAAAGTGTAAAAAATGAACAGAACCTGTCTGATGAGCAAAAATTGCAAAATGCTGTTTTGAACCGCGATCGTCGGGGGTTGCAGCAGATCATTGGAAATCTGCTTGTTAATAAAAGCCCGGATTCTGTCCTCAACCAGATTCTGCTTCCTGCAATGAGTGAAGTTGGTGACAGAATGGCCTCAGGTGATATGATTCTGCCATTTGTACTTCAGGCAGCGGAAATCATGAAAGAAGCTGTCTCAATACTAGAACCACACATGAAAGATGACAGTAAAATAAATTGTAAAGGAAAAATCGTCCTTGCAACTGTTTATGGTGATGTTCATGATATAGGAAAAAATCTGGTTGGGTCAATTTTGAGAAATCAAGGGTTTGAAATTATTGATCTTGGTAAACAGGTTCCGATTGATAATGTTGTCGAAGCAGTAAAAAAGGAAAAGCCGGATGCTGTGGGGTTATCTGCATTGCTTGTGACTACATCACGAGAGATGGCAAAATGCGTTGAAGTATTTCAAAATCAGAACATTTCTATTCCGGTACTGGTTGGAGGAGCTGCTGTCAATAAAAAATTCGCACAACGTATTTCTGCTCTTCATGGCGGACAGCTATACAGTGGGGGGGTGTATTATGCAAAAGATGCTTTCGAAGCAACCAGGGTACTTGAAAGTTTAAAAAACAGCGAGAACCATAAAGATGGTAAAAATGACAGGAGAAAAAAGCCTGTTAATGGTAAAGCTAACAGAAGTGATTGTAAACATTCCTCAAAACAGCTCTCTTATGGGCCCCATATCGAACCACCATTTTGGGGTACGGGTGAAATCCTGGCATGGGAACCACAGAACCTTTTAGATACGATTGATAAAGAAAAGCTGTTTAAAGCACAATGGGGTGGTGGAAATTTGTCTCCTGAACAGTTCGCAAATGCAAGGTTAAACCAGTTCGAACCTGCTTTTAAAGAACTCGGAAAGCAGATAATAGAATCGCAACTGATTAATCCACATGGATTATATGGCTATTTTCCCGTAATTACAGATAATGAACTTTTAATTATTCTGGATCCGGCTGATTTTCATTCTGAACTGGCGGCTTTTCACTTTCCAAGGATGGAACGATCCGGGTGCATTTCGTTGGCGGATTATTTTAAACCGGATGGTGACATAATTGGTATTCAGGTAGTTACAATCGGAAAAAAACTGGGAGACAAGACAAGAGACCTTTTTAACAAGGATGACAAATACAGTTGGGGCTTTTTTCTGAACGGGATCGGAAATGCTATCGTTGAATTGATGGCAGACAGAGTAAGTGCTGAAATCTGTCGTGGAATTGGTTTGCAGCCAGGTTCAGGGCGAAGATACAGTTTCGGGTATGCAGGTATGCCATCTCTTGAAGAGCAGAAAAAACTGTTTGAATTAATGGGAGTTGAAGAAAGGCTGAATATCAGTTTGACTTCCGGTTTTCAGATGGATCCGGAACATTCAACAATGGGAATATTTGTTCATCACCCTCAAGCGCAGTATTTAAGATGACAGCTTTAAGCACAAGTAATTTTTGTTATGATCTGCCAGCAGAACTGATAGCGCAAATGCCTCTTAAGCAAAGAGACAATTGTCGATTGCTTCATCTTTGCAAAAAAAGTGGATCGGTAGAACATCTGAAATTCATGGATATTAAAAGACTGCTTCGTTGTGGAGACAGGCTGATACTAAACGATACCAAGGTAATACCGGCGAGGATTTTTGGCAAAAAAGAAACTGGTGCGCAAATAGAGTTTTTATTTCTGGAAAAAATAGATGAATTATGTTGGAAAGCTATGGCGAAACCAGCAAAACGACTTCATGAGGGAGCAAGGGTAAGGGTAACAGGGTTGGAGAATACTTTCCTGACCATTGATAAAGTGTTATCAAATGGTGAAAGGACCATTCGTTTAGAGGAAAATGATGAAGGTCTGAATTTGGAACAGTTGCTGAATCGTTATGGTCATCTTCCATTACCGCCTTATATTGATCGGCCAGACAGCGAAATAGACAAAGAAGCTTATCAAACGGTTTATTCCAAAAAACCGGGAGCTGTTGCTGCACCTACTGCAGGACTTCATTTTACAGATGCACTTCTTGGAGAGTTGGAGAATTCAGGAATCGACATCTCCTATCTTACTCTTCATGTGGGGGCTGGTACATTTCGTCCGGTTAAGGTTTCTGATCCAAGAAAACATGAAATGCACGAAGAAATTTATGAATTGACACCCCAAACTGTGCGTGAAATTGAAGAGACACGAAAAAATGGTGGCAGAGTTATAGCTGTGGGTACTACTGTAGTAAGAGTCCTCGAGCATTGTTCTTCAGATGGAAAGCTGGCATCTTCTTGTGGTAAAACGAAATTAATGATTCTTCCACCATTTAAATTTAAAACTGTTGATGGTTTGATTACGAATTTCCATTTACCATTATCCACTTTGCTGATGCTTGTTTGTGCTTTTGGAGGAACAAGTAAGGTTTTAAAAGCTTATTCTGA
>DATGNN010000453.1:0-11414 GCA_035306725.1 Chitinispirillaceae bacterium
TAGATGAAGAGGACATTGCAGAAATAATCAGTCACTGGACCCATATTCCCGTAAACAAACTGGTACAAGGTGAAAAAGAAAAACTTCTTAACCTCGACAAACACCTTCACCAGAGAGTAATCGGGCAGAATGAAGCGGTTGATGCTGTTGCGGACGCAGTTTTAAGAGCCCGTGCAGGCCTTAAAGACCCGAACCGACCCATAGGAAGCTTCATTTTTCTGGGACCAACCGGAGTCGGGAAAACCGAACTCGCCCGTTCTCTGGCTTACAATCTCTTTGATGATGAAAAAGCCATGGTGAGAATGGACATGTCGGAATACATGGAAAAATTTGCAGTTTCGCGACTTGTTGGTGCCCCTCCAGGATATGTAGGTTACGAAGAAGGAGGGCAGTTAACAGAAGCTGTCAGGCGCAGGCCATACTCTGTTGTGCTGTTTGATGAAATAGAAAAGGCACATCCGGATGTTTTCAATATACTTCTTCAAATCCTCGATGATGGCCGGGTAACTGATTCGCAGGGAAGAATCGTGAATTTCAAAAATACAATTATCATTATGACATCCAATATCGGGTCTCAATTTATGGCCGATTACAGTGGCAATGACAATTATGACAAGATTCGCGATACTGTATCCGGTGAATTACGAAAATATTTCAGACCTGAGTTTCTTAACAGAGTTGATGAAATTGTGATATTCCATTCTCTCTCAAAAGAAAATATCCTTGGAATTGTCGACATTCAACTCGATCTGTTTGCAAAGCGTCTTGAAGCAAACAATATTGGATTTTCTGCTGACCAAACTGTTAAACAGCTTATTGCAGATAAAGGGTATGATCCGGTTTATGGCGCACGTCCCTTAAAACGAATCATACAAAAAGAACTGGAAACCCCGATATCACGGCTGCTTATTGCCGGTAATGTGACCGGGGATAATACTATCAAGGCAACTGTAGAAAACGACCATCTAAAGTTTAGTATTCAATAATCGTATTTTTGACATTTTTGTTGTATATACCCAAAAATTCCTCCATGGAAATAATAATCCTGTATTGCTTCAAAAATGCCAAAATGTCCCCAATGGTACTGTGAGTTCCAAAAACTACAGAAAAAACAACTCGAAAAATTGCCGGTATCCGAATCTTTAAATTACCATGCTTGTTTGCCTGCTCCCACTTCAAAAGTAATGATGCCTTATATAGAACCAACCTGAATATCAATACCTGCTTGACCGTATCTCACCAGATAGATATGACCTTCACAGCCATAAAACCCTTTCTGCGTTAGTGCTGCTATGAAGCTCATTCCCGCACTGCGGGACAAGCTGTAAACTAATCGACTCCATTCAGATAATACAAGTATGACAAGCTGTGAACAGAAATGACTACTTTTCTGATATTTGCAATTTTTCGGGCAGCACTACCCTTAATCGTCCGAAGTATAATAGCAGGTATTAAACATATCAATGTTTTCATGTTCAATTTATTGAAAAATTTATATTATTTGTATTATTTGTTTATAAACAGTTTGACGCTTTAATAATATTGTTGTATAATATTCAATCAATATCATGGTATCGGCAATTGTTTATGAATATACCCTGCAATCTTGAGGGAGTACAATTAGATTGGTTCCATTTTTTTGAGAAACACTTCCTTTATATACCTGCGATTCAGTGAATTATGACAGCAATACCTTGCACCATAAATCTTTTAGTTATTATGCTTTGGGGAAATAATTATGTTTATCAACTTACTTATATAATGGATTATTTCATCAAATTTTAATTCATGGAGGATACTGAATGAAGACCAACCAGCGCAAAAGCGAACGAACCAGTAAAAGAATAGCTGCCATAACTGCTGATAAAAAGACCCTGGTTATTGATAACATCTCGTTTAATGGCGGATATCTGAAAACAAAAGAGAAAAAAACAGGACAATTCACCTTAAAACTGTTGATAAATAATTATAAGGAAGTCGAATTGGAATGTGTTTCCAGGTGGGATAATGAACAGGGCCTTGGATTTGAGATAGTTTCAATCCAAAAAAACAAGGAGAAATTTTTCAACGAGTTTGTGAACAGGCAGATTCAACTGGTAAAACAGCTTGGAAATGACCGGGTATTCCGCAAGGATATTTTCATAAACCTTGGCGAAACCAATGCTACCGGTAATGTTTATTTTGCAAATTATGTCAAGTACCAGGGTGTACTTCGCGAAAGCTGTATTGTTCATCATATCCCAAATATAAACGAAATCATGGCCCAGACCGGAATTAAACTGGTTACTGTTGACGTATATCAAAAGTTCAGACAAAATGCATATTTCGGCTATACCATTACAGGTGAATTAACTGTTGGTCAAATAAAAGGCTGCCAGGCAAAATTGAATTTCAAATATCGCAACAAGGCTGATGGTGAATTGATTGGTGAGGGTTATCAGCACTTTTGTTGCGTTGGTAAATCCGGAAAAATATTGAAAATGCCAAAGCTTTTTGAATTCATGGAACATTATCTGGAAGTATAAAGTATGGTGAGAAACAGATGAATATTCATGCGCTGCTGCCATTTATCAGTTCATTGGTATTTTTGACAGCCGGTCTGGTGATCTATATTCTCAATAAAGAAAATATCAGAAAGCCATTTTTAAGGTTTTGTTACTTCACTTTCCATTGGCAGTTTACATGGTTTTTCCTGTTTTCAACAGGAAATGAGAGCAATGCCATGCTGATAACACATATAGGATATTCAGGCATTATTTTCATTCCTGCGGCATTTTATGAATCTGTATGTTCATATCTGAACTTGAAGACAACTGCGATTAAAATTATTTATCTTATATGTGGTGTGTTTTTAATAACGCTGTGGACTACAGATAAATTTATCGTTGATTTTTATTCAACAGCTTTCGGGTACTACCCGAAAGCCGGTTTTTTACACCCGTTTTACATGGCACTTGTGGGTTATGTTTTTGTAAAAACCATTGCAATTTTTACCAACAAGATCAGAAACCAGAAAAAAGGCGCAAACAGATCCCATATAACGCTTTATTATTGCGGGATAATAATCTATTCTGGCGCCGCAATAGATTATATGCTGAATTACCCAGATATGTTGAACGTGTTTGGTATTCAGTTATATCCACTCGGGGTAATTTTCATAATTTTATCCATTTTTCTTTTTCTGCTGGCTCATAAAAATCGTACAAATCTGTACCTTGAACAGAAAATCAAAGAAAGAACAGATGAACTCAAAAACAGTCTTGTTTTGTTAAAAGAGGCCCAGGAGTCCAAAAAAAAATTCATTGCCAGCATAAGTCACGATTTAAAGAATCCGCTTGCAGTAATTTCCGGTTATGCGCTGATACTCAAAAGTAAAATGAGCATTGACACCAAGGAATATAAAGCAGTTAACAACATCACTATATCAGTCAATCAGATTGAAAGGCTCCTTGATTCCCTGATTCAAGTGTCATTACTGGAATCGAATGAATTAAAACCAGACCTGGATATATACAACTACTCATTGTTTGTCGATGATTATCTTAAACGATTTGAACAAACAGCAGCTTCAAACAATGTCAAATTAAGCTGGCATAACGAAATGGAAAGAATAATTGTTAAATCAGACATGCTCTGGCTTGAAAGAATCCTGGGTAATCTGATCCAGAATGCATTCAAGTATGTCTGCAAAAACGGAAACATTGATGTCAAAGTGTATACAGATCAGGAGCTTGTTTATACAGAAGTCATTGACACCGGAATAGGAATCCCTGAAGACAAACTGGAGTTTGTTTTCCTTAGCAAATATCAGGCTCATAAAGGATTGAAAAAAGGTGGTTACGGACTCGGGTTGAGTATTGTCAAGGAGATGCTTGAAATACTCGGAGGAACAATCAGGGTCGAATCGCAGGTAGATGTAGGAACAAGGTTTATCTATACAATCCCTCTTTATACAGATCAGAATATAACAGCCAAAAACGATCCCGACTACACTGTAAATAAAATCGAAAGAAGAAGCGGTTTTGACCGAAGAAGGGAAAACAGGGTCAAGAAATTTGTATCCAGGATAGACGAAAGCATCAGACTGGATTCACTCAAAAAGGAACTGGTCCGATATGAAAATCATAAAAAAAATTGTAAATGCATACTGATCTGTGACGACAATCCTTCTCATCTTCAACTGCTTGCAGAAAAATTGAATGACAATTACAATCTTGTCCTGGCAGAAAATGGTGAAACCGGTCTGAAAAAATTGTCTCTTCATAATAGTGCTATTGATGCAATATTAACTGATGTTGAAATGCCGGTAATGAATGGCATCGCTCTATGCAGAAAAGTCAAAACTACTGAAGAGTTCAAAAATATTCCTGTTATAATGATGAGTTCCTTTTACAATGGAGCCGACAGGAACCATGCATTGAAAAACGGAGCACACTGCTACATTGAAAAAAACAAGTCAAAAGAAGAAATGGTTGATATTCTGAAAACCGTTTTTCATCAGATGCATCCAATCAGTTCATGATCATGCTCGTCGCGGCAGCTATTATATTAAAAAATCGAAATCAGAAACCCGAAATACGAAACAGGAATAAAACATTGAAGTTTTGTGGGCGTGTAAACCTGTGAATAGTTCCGATTTACGGAATAATCAGAATAAAATTACAAACCAACCAAATAAGAGTAAGATGTCTTATAATCCGGGGTTTGTGAAATTGGATTTTGAACTATTGGTATTGTCTGGTATTTATTTCTTATTGTGATTTGCTTATCTATCACATCCTATATTCTGTTTTATGAGCTCTTTTTAAAAATGAACTTATATTTCAATTTTCATTTTTCTTTTTCGAATTACTTGAACCACCAACACTTCACTTGTATTTTTGATAACTTATGATATCTTTCGACTCTGTATCTAAACAGTATGGCGATTCCGTTCTGCTAAACCAGGCTTCAGTGTCTTTCAATGAAAAAGAATGCACCGGACTTGTCGGAATCAATGGTTCCGGAAAAACTACATTACTTAGAATGCTAAGCAGTGGAGAAGAAGTGGATAGAGGAACCATATCAAAGCCTTCTGATCTTAAAATCGGGTATCTTCCTCAGGAAGTTGAGATACTCGACAACAAAACTCCTCTGGAAATTGTGCTGGAGCCGTTTTCAAACCTGCTGAACTTTGAACAACAGATACAGAACCTCTCATCCCAGATAAATCAGACCGGTTTAAAAACCGTTATGAACCAGATGGATTCCCTGTATAAAGAGATGGAATTTAATGACGGCTATTCGCTTCATGCCCGTGCTGAAGCGATTCTTTCGGGTCTGGGTATTCCAAAACCAAACTGGTCGCAACCTGTACAGCTCCTCTCTGGCGGATACCGGATGCGTACAATTCTTGGCAAACTGCTTCTGGAATCTCCCGACTTTCTTCTTCTTGATGAGCCTACAAACCATCTGGATATGGATTCACTTGTATGGCTGGAAAAATTTCTCTCGAAGTATAAGGGCGGAATGATGATCGTAAGTCATGACCGCAATTTTTTAAACCGCATTACCACATCAACTGCAGAAATATGTAACTGTAAAATAACACTTTATAAAGGTAATTACGACCAGTTTCTTTCGTTAAAACAGGAAGCACTCGCAGCAGCTCAAAGCCGTGCACGCAACCTCGAAATAAAAATCGCTCAGAATGAACGTTTTGTAGAACGCTTCAAGGCAAAAGCATCAAAGGCTACACAGGCACAATCCCGAATGAAACTTCTTGAGAAACTTCGTTCTGAACTTCCTCAAATCAAAGATAATACAAAATCGATTCGGTTTAAATTTCCTGAACCAGTACAGTCGGGAACAGTCCCGATTGCATTAAAGGATGTTTCTGCAGGTTATGATAATAAAACAGTTCTGGAAAATCTCTCTCTAAACATAAACCGCGGAGATAAAGTTGCGATAGTAGGACCAAATGGAGCCGGCAAATCCACTTTTCTGAAACTGCTTGCAGGTTTGCTCCCCTCAACCAAAGGATCTGTCACAAAAGGTGCAAACGTAAATACCCGGTATTTCGGACAGCATCAGCTTGAACAGCTCGATCCACAAAAAACATTATACGAAACGATTATTGAAGATTCTGTTAAAACAGAAAAAACATTTATCCGTAATATCCTCGGTGCTTTCCTGTTCAGCGGAGATTCGGTTGATAAAACAGTAAGTGTTCTGTCCGGTGGTGAAAAAGCACGTCTTGTACTTGCAACAATTCTTGCAAGCCCGGGTAATGTCCTTCTGCTTGATGAACCTACCAACCATCTTGATATTACATCAGTGGAGATTCTCGCTGATGCAATGAGGTCTTTTACAGGTACCATATTGTTTGTTTCTCATGATGAATTTTTTATTTCAAAAACAGCTACAAGAATAATTGAAATTCGTCCCGGACTGGTAAGAGATTTTCCAGGAACACTGAATGATTACCGAAATTATGTTGAAATGTTTTTTGGTGAAAGCAAATCCCAAAATTCAGATACATCCGCTCAGACTGTAAATACAGCAAAACAGGATAAGGCTCAGCGAATTGCACAGCGCGAAGAACGGAAAAAACTTGGTCGCGCTGTTGAAAAACTGGAAATTGAGATAGAAAAACTTGAGGAAAAAGCCGATACTTTACACTCAATCCTCACAGCTCCCCAGAATGCATCAGATCACCAGTTGCTGCATAAAACTAATATCGAACTGGAAAATGTGCAGTCTCAACTGAATTCACTTGTGGAACAATGGGAAGAGAAACAGACTGAACTTGAAAAATATGATGCTTGACAGTACTGAATCTGTCTGGCCGCTACAGCCTGGTACTGAGTAATAGTTTATGATCAGATATACAGATTTTTTATTTAAACAGGTTTTTGACCTGAAACCTTCTCGAAAGGTAGACAGGAATGGCTAAATTAAACGGAAAGGCATTGACACCATGGCCTTTTGCAAAACAGTATCTTATTCCAGGATTTTTTCGCAATATTGATTCCTGGCACATGCTGCCACAGCAGATTAACAAGTATCTTCTTCCGCATAACCCCCAAAAAGATGTCAAGGTATCGCAGATCTCCTTACGTGTTAATGAAGTATGCAATCTGCGCTGTTCATCATGCGGACAATGGGGTGAAAATGGCCACTTGCGCTTAAAACTCCAAAGAGGTGAACGGCTGGATCAATTGGATTTTAATATAGTAAAAAGACTGATCTTTGAAACCCGCAGAGATCATCCCTTTTACTATATCTGGGGCGGAGAACCAACCATGTGGAAACCACTGCTGCCATTATTTGAAGAACTGGCCCGTTATAAACTCAAAGGTTCCATTGTTACAAACGCACAGGATCTCGACAGAATTATTGAAGATATTATAGAAACCGGTTCTCTTCAGGTCCTGTTTTTAAGCCTTGATGGGTGGGACAGCGAATCACAAAATATCATGAGATCACCAGCCAACGGACGATCTTCAGACAATTTCGAAAAAACAATGGCTGTTATTCAAAAAGTCGATGAAATCAAAAAAAAGAAAAACCTCCTGTTCCCATTTATTATTCCAATCACTGTGATTTCAAATAAAAACTATACGCATCTTGCTGACATCCACCGGCTGGTAATAGACACAACCCAGCTCCATCCCTTTTATTACGGATGGTTCATAACTGAAGAACGTGCTGCACTACACGAAAAAGTGTTTAAAGAAAGATTCGGTTACGAACCAAAAAATCACCGTGGATATCTCAAATCCTGTTTCAATGATGTAGACCCTGCTGAAACAGCAAGACAGATTCGTGAAATCAAATCGATATCAAAGGGAAAACCAAGTGTCCCACAGTTTCTTCCTGATATAGAATCAGAAACACAAATAGGCCGTTACTATTCCGATCATAGCTGGCACTGCGGATACCCATCATGCGACAGTATCTACTACACTGCTGAAATATCTCCCGATGGCCGGGTTACACCATGCCGTGATTACCAGGATTATACCTGTGGAAACATCAATGAACAGTCATTTTATGATATCTGGAACGGAGAATCTTTCAAGAACTTCAGACACGAAATGAAAAGAGGCCTGATGCCGGTGTGTACAAGATGCTGCGGTCTTCAAGGTTTTTAATTTATTTTTAAAAAAAAGGCGCAATATTCTAAACTTTATTGCGCCTTTTATTTTCTCAGCCTGATCTGTTTATGCCGGTGGAACAAATGTCGTGTCCGGCGGATCAGGTATGGTTATATTTGTTGGCGGCAGAAACCTGAAAGGATTGTCAACCTCCCTTTCCGGCGGTGGACCATCTTCAACAATAATTGATTCTTTATCCTCTTTTGCCGGTGAGGCATGCACCGAAGTCATGCGGACTTCACCATATCCGCTGTTTCCAAAAATATCGATATCTAAAGTTAACCTATACTGAACATAATACTGCCAGTAAGGATAATCCGGATTAACTGAATATGTAGAATCTGTTTGCGGTGAATTAACAGTCATATCTGAATATCCGTAATAATTAAGATTATCATCAAGCGATCCACCAAACGATATTATTGTTGATGGATCACCAATCTTTATCTCTCCATCTCCGCCCAAAGGACCCAGGCATGCATATCCCGAAACAGCCTGCTCAGAAGGACTGATAAGATCCAGCTTACCATAAAAAACCGTATCCCCGTCACCATTTACAACAGACAGTTCCACATGGTCACTTCCAACAAGGTCATTGAAGGTATGACCACGTTTATGCGGCCATCCAATGCTGCTTCCTGTTCCATAGGTATTATCAACAAAATGCGGATTAAATGTTATCTCAATATCAACTGCATCAGCACTCACAGCATGAGTTATCCTGACAATCGGTTCAAACGAACCATTCCCAAGTTCTCCCCAGAAATATTGTGCCTGACCATATTGTTTCAGTCTGTCACCAGATCCGTCATCAACAGGATTGGAACCAATACCTGAATTTTCCAGAGAATCAAGGATAACATCTGCAGTTCCTTTTAATTGTGACACTGAAATACGTTCAGTTTTATAACCTGCTTTTGATGCCCGGAGTGTGTCAGCACTTAATGCAGTTTTAAATAGCCTGGAATCGTTTCGACCAGTTTTAACACATGGTTTCACTATACCCAGATCTGGTACATATTTATACAACGAAACTGTAGATCCGATTTTTACACGTAAAACATTCAATGCAGCTGATGATACCATAATCGGCAAAGCAACATTATGTGTCCCTTCAGAAAAAACTCTTTCTACAGCTCCCCCGATACGTTTTCCATTGATACCAAAAAGATCAACAGAAACCGGAGCCTGTTTACTTAATGCAAAAGACATTATCCCGTTTTTTATACGGAAATTAACCCCTGATGGAGAAGATATGCCATGTACAACAGGTAACAGCTGAAAATGATAATAACCTTTAGAATCCGTTACTGTATGCGCGTTTTGACCCTCAAGAAAAACATCCACATTTGGTAACGCATCCCCGTTGCTGTTTTTAACAGTACCACAAAGATCGATCACTTGCGCCGACACCAACAAATTTAAAACCAGAATTATCAGACAAGTTTTTAACATTTCGCCTCCTTACTCAGACTGAGAATCCAGACTGTCCAGTTCTTCTCTTAATTTTTCTATTTCACTGTTTATTTTACTTTCTTCCTGAATCATCTTTTCCCGTATTTTGTTCATCTGCGGTGCATTCAGCAGTTTCTGAATAATTGCCACAGCATACTCAATATCTGAACGCAGATCATCAATTTTGCGTTCAAAAAAGCCTGTCCGTAAATATTCATCCCTGAACCGAAAATGAATATCGATTTTACGTTTCGAACGGATCTGGGCGTTATGAAGACTGTCTACGTCAGATTGTTTAACAGATGATCCTCTTTGTGCAATTTTTTGTACGTTTTCGGCAAGAAATTCATATGCAATCCTGTCGCTTTCGTACCGCATATCCTCAAGCTCCAGTGAATCCATATCCAACCCTGAATAATTTTTCAATTTTTCGTAAATCGGATCCAGCATCATGAACGCCTGCTCATATTTTTTAAGCCGCATATTTCCATATGCCTGAAGTAATGCGGATTCACAATGCATAACAAACCTGGAACTGGTTTGTGCAAGTTTAACTCCTGCAGTAACACAATCATTCCATTGTCTGGCCTTTAAAGCAGTCCAGGCAATGCCAAGGAGTGCATCTTCGTAGTAATAGCTTTCCGGCGGAACCAATCGCAAGGCAGATACAGCATTTGACAACGCATTTTCTTCATAAAAGATATAACCCATCAATACAAGCGATCTGTTCTGTATCTCTTTCTGGTCACGTTTATCGGCTTGTGCTCCAATGCAATTTTTCAGCCTGATTGAGATAAGCTGTGTGCCGGAATTTAAACACGCATGTGAAACAGCTGCTCCATGCTGAGCAAAAACATAATCATGATGTTCTTCGGGGATACGGTCGAAGTACATCAGAGCTCTCGAAAAATTTTTCCTTTTCATTTCTGTTTGTCCCATAAGATAACATCCATGATATCGGATTGAATCCGGGACATTGGGTTTGTTCAGCTCTGAAAACATATTTTCGACATCTTCATGTTTGTTCTGTCTGTAAAATATCCGCATTTTTCCCAAATCAGTATTTGGGATATATGAACTTAGTGAATAATTCAGGCCCATGTTGTTGTAAACTTCGAGAGCCTTACCCCTCATATCCAGCTCTTCCAGACACGACCCGGAATGGTACGTAACCACATCATTTCTGTAAAAGTCCGGATATTCAACAAGAATTCTTGTAAAGATAAAGAAGGCATCCCAGTATTTTTCTTTCCAATAAAGCCGCATAGCTTTGTTATAAAGATCACTTGCATCCAGATTCACCATTCGTGCCACTCTTCGCGCATGCACCTCTTCACGGTTTCTCCCCAGATCAAATCTGACATATAACGAATGAGACCCCCGAACGCCCTTGCTGATCTCATCCCGGAACTGATAAAGAACTGAAAAATCCCTGCCCCCGTTCAAGTATGGAAGCAGGATTTCACCAGCCAATCCCCAGTATTCAATCTTTCTGGTATCTCCAACATTACCGAATGCTTTAATCGCAAAAAACGGCAGAGGCCGAACTCCGCAATTGAAGAAAAAATCCCATTCCATTTTTCTTGATTTTACAAAATTTTCTGCTTTTGCCCAGATATCAGACATATCATAATGGATCTCATACTCAACCATTTTTTCCAGTATTGACCCGTGATACATAAGCTTGACTTTCGGGGAGTATGACATGTTCTCAAGCTGTGTCAGTTTTGGAGCAATCAGGTTATGGAACATTACCCCGATCAGATGATACCCTAGAACAGGATGATAAAGTAAACGATAAGCAAGTCCCAGATCGAATCC
>DATGNN010000454.1:0-5121 GCA_035306725.1 Chitinispirillaceae bacterium
TAGTTACAGCAAGTATTGTAACAGAACCGGCATCTTCGAAATCAACCGCTTTTTCGTAACGTGAGGCCAGTTGGCTGTAAAGATCTCCGGGATAACCCCTGTTTGATGGTACCTGTTCCATGGTAACGGCGATTTCACGAAGAGCATCACTGAAATTTGTCATATCAGTCAACAGTACCAGCACATCTTTTCCGTTAAGAGCGAACTGTTCACCAACTGCCAGACAAAGATCCGGTACCAGAAGAGCTTCAACTACCGGATCTGAGGCTGTATGGATAAAAAAGATTGAGTGGCTCAATGCTCCGTCTTTTTCCAGTTCATCTTTGAAAAACAGATAATCATCATGCTTTAATCCCATGCCGCCAAGAATTATAAGATCCACTTTTGCCTGAAGAGCAATTCTGGCCAGAAGAGGATTATATGGTTCGCCTGAAATAGAAAATATTGGAAGCTTTTGAGAAACTACAAGGGAATTGAAAAGGTCTATCATTGGTATACCTGTATGAATCATGCGATCCGGAATTATTCTTTTTACAGGGTTAACTGTAGGGCGTCCAAGTTCAATAAGGTTTTCGGTTAATCGTGGTCCTTTGTCCATAGGCTCACCGGATCCGTTAAAAATTCTTCCAAGAAGATTGTCGGAAAAGGAAACCCGCATAGGGTGTCCCAAAAACCGGACATGATCATTTGTTGAAATACCACGGCCACCAGAGAATACCTGAAGATCGATTTTGCTGCCGTTAATCCGGATTACTTCGGCAAGTGAGCTCCCGCCTTCTATATTAACAAGTGCCAGTTCGCCATAGCCGACATCTTCAGCCGATACTGTAATAACATTACCTGCAACCGACAATATCCGGTTATGAAACTTCTGCATCAGCACTCACCTCATTTATCAAAGTACGGATATCAGATTCATCTTTATCAAATTCCTCAGATTCCCATTTTGAATAGTTCCAGTCGAGCATTTTCTGGCGAAGTTTATTGAAAAATCCCCGGGCCTGCTGTTTTGAATCAATTTTCATTGGTGTGTTAACAATTTCTCTCAGCAGGTTAAAGACATGGATTTGCCTGCTTGCCGGTGTAAAGCCGTCGATTTCATCGAATGAATTCTGCTGCAGATAAACAGCATCGATCAGTTCAGCTTTAAGGTGAACAAGAAAATCTTCGATTGTAGTACCTTCTTCACCTATAACACGCATCATCTGATTTATCTCATCTCCCCTGAAAAGAACAGAATGCATCTGTTCAACAAGTTGTTTTTCAATTACTCCATTATATTTGCTCCAGGATTCGAATGGATCTATTGCAGGATAACGCCGTGCATCGGATCGTGCACGTGAGAGTCCATGGAATGCGCCTACTACTTTAAGTGTCCCCTGAGTTACCGGTTCTTCAAAATTGCCGCCTGCAGGGCTTACAGTTCCCCCTATGGTTACTGAAGCACTATTACCATCATGCAACTCTACAAATCCTGCGCGTTCATAAAATGATGCAATTCTTGATTCCAGATAAGCCGGAAACGCTTCCTCACCGGGTATCTCCTCCAGACGGCCCGATATTTCACGCATAGCCTGTGCCCATCTGGAAGTAGAGTCTGCAAGCACAAGCACATGCAAACCCATTTGACGATAATATTCGGCAATTGTGATACCTGTGTAAACTGAGGCTTCTCTGGAAGCAACCGGCATTGAACTCGTATTACAAATAATAACCGTACGTTCCATCAGTGAGCGCCCAGTACGCGGGTCTGTAAGCTGTGGAAATTCTCTGAGCAGCTCGACTACTTCACCTGCTCTTTCTCCGCATGCTGCTATTATTACAATGTCTACCTGGGCATGACGGCTTGTCACGTGCTGTAACACGGTTTTTCCTGCGCCAAAGGGGCCTGGTATGCAATAAGTACCTCCAAGTGAGACCGGAAAGAAAGTATCTATTGCCCGAATACCTGTAACCATGGGATCTGCAGGAAGCAGGCGTTGTCTGTAAAGTTCAACCGGAACTTTTACAGGCCACCTGAAACTCATTGTAACAGTCTCCTGTGTGCCTTTGGGAGTTTCGAGAACTGCAACCGGTTCATTTATGCTGTAAAGTCCTTCAGGGCTGATTTTGCGGATTTTATAGCTTCCCCTGAAACCGAATGGTACCATGATTTTGTGATCAAAAATGTTTTCAACTACATTGCCAAGATAGCTGCCTGGGTATACTGTATCCCCTGGTTTGGCAATTGGCGTGAATTTCCACTTTCTGTTTTCGTCAAGGGGTTTCAGATATATTCCCGTTTGAAGAAAAAAGCCGTATTTTTCGGCCATTTCCGGTAACGGGTTCTGAAGTCCGTCATAAACCTGCCCAAGAATACCTGGCCCGAGAATTACAGACAGTAGTTCTGATGTAAACTCAACATCATCACCGGCTTTTAGCCCTCCGGTCTCCTCAAAAACCTGCATCTCTGCTCTGTTACCGTTGATGCGTATTACTTCTGCTTTAAGCCGTTTATCTTTGGTTAACACATAACCGATCTCGTTCTGTCTGACATTTTCATAAAAATCAACAGAGATCAGATTGCCGGTAATACTGAATATATGACCATTCTTGTTGTCTGACACTTTACTCACTCCCTCTGATTACATGGTCGAATCTTTCTTTACCGGTTTCGAATATAAACGAGGCTTTGCGTTCGAGAATCTGGAGTTTTAATGCGTATATGATAAGAAAGTCCAGGTCGAACATGTGACCGGATTGTAAATAGTCGAGAACTATCCACTGAAGTTCCATCAGGTGAAGTTCAGCCTGCAGCGGAGTGAAATCTTCAATGTTGTCTTTTACTGTTTCTGCCAGTGATGGATCTGTGTAGTATGGTCGAATGAACTGTTGAGGATCGACATCAAGTTTTTTTGCCCGTTGCCGTACCAGTTCATTGCGCAGGGCGAAATTGAAGTTTTGCCATGCCTTGAACGTGCCTGTTGCGTTATCATAATAGTGATCTGAATTCAGGTCAGCAATTGACAATTGAGCATAATCACCCGGTTTCATAAGTCTTTTGCAATCATCAATAAAAGTTTTAAAACTGATAAAAGGAAGTCCATGATGAAAAAAGAGTATCGGAAGAGAAGAAGCCAGATAGTAGTAGTTGCTCATGGTTTATGCTCCGGATACAGACCTGTTAAGTATTTCAGAAAGATACGGATTGAGATACTGAGACAAGACTTCGGCCAGACCGCGGTCTGTGAAGTCATAGAATGTATTTTTACCTTTTTCACCAATAAAGAATCCCTTGTCAACAGTATCTGAGGGCTTAAGCAAGATTCTGCCGTTTCGGAATTTATTCTGAAGTTTTTTCATAAAGGAGTTTTTGAGAGTCTGGAGGTCTTTATTGTTCAACAGGATCTCGATGTTTTGATGTTTGTCGTAGTTCCAGTTTTGTGCAATTTTTTCGAACATTGATACCAGAGTTGTATTTGTGAGTGATTCATTTATTTCAGCGTGAACAACCTGATTGAGCAGTTCGGTAATTTGGGATCGCAATCCGATAAGCAGGTCTCTTCCTGCCTGGGATATGGAGTGTTCTGCACTTTCTTTGATACGCAGTGCATCAGATTTTGCATTACTGACAATAGTTTCTGCTTCAGATTTCGCATTTTTAATTATGTCTTCAGCATTTCTTTTCGCGTTTTGAATAATTTTTAAAGATTCATTGTCTGCTTTTTCTATTCCGTCTGTTTTAATTTTATTGATAAGATCCTGAAGTTGTTGTTCCATATTGATTAACTCCCGGTGAGTAAGAATAGAAATTTTAATAAGGTTTAGATGATAAAGCAATTTGAATGCCATTAGGGTGTATTTTCATCTGAATTATACTTTTGACTTGAATTAAAAAAAAAATTAATTACTGGACGTAAAGAATACAGGATGATTTATATGATGAATCAAGAATTGTATAAATAAATAGACAATTTGAAGTTGCTATTTATTACAAAGATGTAATATTTTAGATATGTTGTTATTGGAAATTTATTATTGTGTAACAAGGGTAATTTTTTTCAGGTTCAGATGTGGCTTGACAGGACAAAGAAAACAGAAAATCGTTTTATCGGGGATATGTTTTCTGGGAACAGAATAACTGAAAAAAAGGAAATAACCATGATTGATTATCTCACCCATGCTTACAAAATTGGTACAGAACCTTTTCAGAATATAATGAATTTATCTGAAAATGAAGCTTTGAAAATTATGAAGGAGCAGTATGTTGAAGGGTCGCTGTTTTGGGATCGTTTTTCGGATCCTGAAGCGTACTGGACCGCGCGAAAAGATGTTGAAAATTGGCTCTATACAGATTTTATCACTAAAGGTGGTGCACCTGAACAAACCTGTCCTGTTTATATGGTAGTCGGAAGTCCAAAGTGGGTTGAGAGAAATATTGATATACAAACAAAACGTATGACCAGGGAAATACGGATACCGCTATCACTGTTTGGTGAATACGATATCAGTTTTACGTATCCGGACAGCATGGTATCCTGGCATCTGTCAAAGGTTCAGGATTCCGTTCAGTATCAACCTGAATATCATGGTGTTGTTTTTACTTTGTCTGAGATGTTGGCGATAATTTCGAGAATGGGTTTACCCGATGAGGGCTGGGGCACGAATGTTCCCGATCAGTACGCGCATTATATTGAAGCGCAAGTATGGAATCTTGATCTTTTGAGGGATTATCGGTATTATCGGGTCGGACCAACATAAGGCATTGAAATTGTTATGAAATCTTTTAGATTTAAACGATTAAAAATGCCTTAAAATATCATTTTTGACCTGGAAAAGGATGGTTTAACTTGTCAGGTCCCCAATAGTAGAGCTGCTATTAAAAACAGGTACTAAAGATTGTTTGGAGTAAAAGGATCTCTGTCTGCTGGTATAGCTTTTCTAACAGTCCGTTTGATATGCAAATTCAGTGTGGGCCCGATCATGATGATATATCTAATGTAACCATTTGCTTATGCACCAGGTGACTATCCTTTGGTGAATGTGGAAGGAAAAGAGAATTTGGAATTTGGAATTGAGATCTTCATGCTCGCCGGGCGCACACGACCCCCGCGACAGTTTTAATTCAGCTCTGCACCTTCG
>DATGNN010000455.1:0-8406 GCA_035306725.1 Chitinispirillaceae bacterium
AATCAATCAAAAGTATAGATTACCCCGATAACGAAATTGATTTTGAAAAAACTTTTGATATGTTGAAAAATGAAAAGTTTGATCTTCTTGTTATCTGCAATCCTAATAATCCGGATGGCAAGACTGTTTCTTTATTTCAAATAGAAAAATTGTGCGGTTCTTTTCCCAGCTCGGTAATATGTATTGATGAGAGTTATCAGGAGATGAGTTTAGGGTGTGAATCTGCTTTAACTCTTACACAAAAATTTGAGAATCTTTTAGTATTAAAGTCGCTTACAAAACCGTTTGGAATTGGTGGAATACGGGCGGCATACGCTGTCTCTTCATCTGTAATAATTGAAAAACTTAAGTACTGTTTTCTTCCATGGGGTGTTTCAAGTATAGCGCAAAGAATTATACCGGAATTTTTTAAGGAGTGGAACTGTTACAGAAACCAGTGGTGCTGGATTCAAACGGAAAAACAACGGGTTATTCGTGAGTTAAACCGTTCTGGAATCATTACCAAAAGCACTATCTGCCCGTTTTTCTTTATCGTATGTAAAAATGCTACAGATTTCAGAAAGCATATGCTTTTACAACACAGAATATCAGTAAGGGATTGTACTTCATTTGGAATGCCGAATTATATAAGAGTGATGCCGTCGGACAGCAGGAGTAATGATACAATTATTCAAATTTTGAGCAGGGAAATTTTGGTTAATAAGGAATGAAGAATTTTAAAGAAAATGGTTAGCTGCGCCACACAAATTGCGATAACTTAAAATCCAGTTTCATACCCGGATTATGAGATATCAAATTTATAATAGTCAATCTTTTAAAAATTGCTGGATTGTAATTTGTATCTTGTTGATTTCCGATTATATGTTGTTTCTATCTGATTATTCCTGTTAATCGGAACTGTTCACAGGTTCCCACACGCCCCCAAAACGAAAGTTACAAAGCTGAAATGAACTATCGTGGGGGGCGTTTGTGCCCGGCGATCGATAATCGTCATCTTTGATTAATCCAGATGTGTCGTTCTATTGTTTGTTAATTACTCTCAGGGCTTCGTTGGCAATGCTCTGTGCTGTTTCTTGATCAATACCTGCCCTGGCTGCTAATTTCTCAATATCGATTGCTTTACCGGCGTTATGTGCTTCCATAAAAGATCGTAAGAAAATGTTTATTTTCTCAAGCTCTTCAGAATGCTCCTGATTTACTGGTTTCGAAAAGGATTTTTCGTAAGGATTAAGTTGAATATCTCTGCCAAGAATATCTTTGACCAATGAGAGCATGGTTAGTGTTACCCGGTTTTCAGGATTAACAGGCAAATTATATCCCATATTGTTAAAAGCTTCTATAAGTTTAGAATAACCTCGGTCTGTCATTGCAGAAAGAATCAACCTGTTTTTCTTTTTGTGATAATAACTGGCTGCAAAGTGAGGAAATTTGTTCCAATGTTTCAGTGATAGTTTGTAGAGTGGATATTTCCGTTTAATTTTGAAAAACTGCTCATATTGATCTGGTTCAAAATTATCCTCGTGGTATTCTGAACTGTTCAGTAATAAAAAATCATTTTTGTGAACTGAGAGTGGAATTTCTGCACCCCTGAAAAGCATTAACCAAGGTAGGGGATCCCGATCAATCAAATCCGGTATCTCGTTCATAAAGACTATATCAGGGTTTAATTCGCGAGCAAAAAACAGAAGATCAGAAGGAATTATTCCCTTGAGGTACGTGTGAGGCCCGTATGTTTGATAGCAGTGCCCATTAAACCCGAGCAAGTAAAAAAACATTTGAATCGATCCATTTTTTTCAAGAATATCTGTTACTCCCGGGGAGTAAAGCAGGAAATTATCATTTGATAAAACGTCAGTCATCTCGAAAAAGTGGCGGGAGGGATTACTCCTGACAGAACAAAAAGAGTATTTCCAGGGGTTCTGAATTTGATATGACAGAAATGATTTTTCGTCATTGCTTCGGGAAATAATATTGGGATGTTTCATGTATTGATTTATAAAGCCATCTTTGCGGAAAAGACGAAATGCAACATGTTGAGAAAGTAACCAAAATGGCCATTCCTCAGGCATTATTTTGACAATAGACCGAAAATTAGAGAGTTTTTTAGCAAAAATTTTATCCAGCCCTTCCCGTTGGACACAGTAATGGATAAGGAAATCATCTATCAGGGATTTGGTTATCTCACTGTTTTTTTTACAGGTTTTCTCGATTTCCTGATAATTTCTCAAAATAGCTTCCTTCAAATAGATTACAGTTTGTTGGTTTCTCGCATGAATAAGGTATTGCTAACTCTATTCTTTAATCGCTAGTGAGAAAATAAGTTACAATGCTTCAACTGGTACGACACCAGCCACATCTTTGCGAACTCTTTTCCCCAGCAGTATTACATCACGAATTCCGTTTTCATCACGGGCATCCATCCAGCGTTTTTCAAAATCATTCTCTTGTACAATTTGAGCAATGCTTGCAAGTGCCCTGAGATGAAAGTTACGTTCGTCCAGTGTACCAACCAGAACAAACAGCGCAGATACATTTTGCGATTCATTGGAAAAAACAATTCCTTTTTTTGCACGCACCAGTGTAATCTCAAATTTCCCTGTACCGTGGACAACCACATGGGGAATAGCCAGAAACGGACTGAGTAAAGTTGAAGTTTGATTTTCCCGTTCAATGAGTTTTTCTGCCAGAATCTTACTGTCCATGTTGATCCGTTCACCGAGTTTTTCGCCTACAAGACCAAAACTTTCCTTCCAGCTGATTTGGTTGGGTATGTCGAGGACCAATGCCTGGTTGATAATTTCATCAAAACGATCCGACACAATTTCATCACGTTCCCTTACCACATCTTTGAGTTCCCGTTCAAGTGAGCCGGTAACCAGTTCTCGGGCTGTAAGACGTTCTATCAAATGAAGCAATGCGTAATCTTTTTTAATCCGTTTTCTTCCATATATCCAATAACAAGTGATACCGATTAAAAACAGAATTGCCAAAATTATGAATACTTCATGTCCCATTTCGAAAATAAGCAGGATAAAACCCAGAATACCTGCAATCTGTAATCCTGGATACAGGGGAGCCTTAAAGCTCGGACGATAATTCTGTACGCGGCTTTCGCGCAATACAATAACACAGATGCATGATAAAATGAATCCCAAGATCAGTACCAGTGATGCGGCTTCGACCAGTATTTCAAGTTTGAGAAACAAAGAAGCTGCAATAAAAAAACCTGTAACCATTATAGCTGTCGCCGGTGCATTGGAACGGTTATTCAGGGATCCGAACTTTTTTGGAATCAGTTCATCACGGCTGAGAGCAAAAAGGTATCGTGAAGCAGCCATGATACCCGCGTTTGCAGTTGACATGAATGCAAGGATGGCTGCAACGCCAAGTGCACGGCTGCCCCATATTCCCATGAATTCTGATGCACAATCGGTGATAGGGGTTAATGAATTATTCAGTTTTTCTGCGGGTAAAATCCCTGCGGTGACAAACACCATCAGAGTGTAAAGAATAAACACTGTAAAGAGAGATAAAAGCATGCCTAAAGGAAGAGTTCTTGACGGGTTGCGTACTTCCTCACCTATACTGGATATTTTAATTAATCCGCCATAGGCAACAAAAACAAAACCGGCTGTGGTGAATATGCTTTTAATACCGTGAGGAGCAAACGGCTGAAAATTGTTTATGTTGACATGAGGCAGGCCGGTAAATACATAACTGCTCATCAGTACAAGCAGCCCAAGCACCATTAATGTTTGCAGCTTTCCTGCGTGAGCGGTACCGGTCAGGTTTGTAATTACAAACAGTGTACATAGAACAAGCCCGATAATTCTGACGTCAATACTGACAAACAGGTTTGCAAATGCGGCCATACCCACAAGGGCAAATGCACTTTTAAGCGAAATGGAAAACCAGTTGAGAATTCCGGCAATTACTCCCATGGCCGGACCAAGTGATCGAGTTATGAAATAATAGTCACCACCGGCTTTAGGCATTGCTGTTGCCAGTTCAGCCGCATTGAGCATTCCAATACCAGCCAGTAAACCCGCAACAGCGTAAGAAAGGATGACACCCGGCCCTGCCTGCGCATGTGCAATACCTGTAAGAACAAAAATACCGGAGCTGATCATTGATCCGGTTGCAATACAAAATATATCAAGTAGTCCGAGTTCTCTTTTAAGTTTCATTTTTTTTAATTATCCCTATCTAAGCCGAATTCTTAAGAAATATATTCTATCATGTTCATGTTTTTAAAAACAGGGTGAAGTCTTTATTTACGAGCCATCTGAACCATTAAGTAAGAGATTTCGTATTTATAAGACAGTTTGAATTAAAAAATCCAATCATAAAAAGCAAAAACGCATCTTACTACCCAAATAAAATATAATTTCTGAGCCTGGTTTTGAAACCTGTTTTTGATTTGTCGCCAAATTGTTATCAGATAATGATTTTTGTCTTTTCGGCTTTTTTATAGATAGTATGTTCAGATTTTTTTCGAAGACTTTTTAATTTAGCAAAAGATAGGTACCTCTTTTTAACGATATTAAATTATTGAAAAGAGTTTTATGAAAACGCGGTATAAAAACGGTTGAGGATAGAACAGGTTTATTGGAGGAATAATATAACTTGAAAACTGCTTTCCTGTAATTTTCAAATTATAATTAAGAAAAACAGTTTATTCTTTAAAAAACAAAAATATTGCTCTGATACAGCATTTAAAACCATATTTGTCTTAAGTACAAAGAAAAGTAGATTTTTGTTAAAAGCGATTGTGGACAATTATACAATGTCAAATAAGAAATGCGTAGCCCTGGTTGAACTTGGAAATTCTCATGATGAATGTTTGTTTTCTCAGTATTATTTTTTGAAAGAAGCAGATTATAAAATTCATCTGATTATAAATGAAATACCTTTCAGACGAATTAAAGGCATTATCGATGGTGAATCTTTTTTTGTTATTCCACAAAAAAAGAATTGGTTAAGTTCGTGGATTAATTTAATGAGGGTCAATAATTATCTCATTAGAAGAGATATAAAGACAATTATCATTAACACTGCTCAGGGAAACCAAGTGCGGAACCTTACATTACTTTTGAGCAAAAAAATTAATATTACAGGTATAATGCACAATGCTGACAAGTTAAATAAAAGTTTTACACAAAAAATTATTTCTAGAAAAGTAAAAAAGTACCTGGTTTTAAATGATTTTGTTTTAAGAGAAATTCAAAAATCGGACATCAGAATGAATTTACAGTCTTTTTACCCGATTTTTTATCCACAAACGATAAAAAAAAATGGAATAACCAAAAAAGGAACTGATTTCCGTGTTTGTATCCCTGGAAATGTGGAGTTTAAAAGAAGAGACTATAAGGGATTGATTGATGAATTATCGATCAATAAAATCAATGATAATATTAAATTTATAATTCTTGGGAATGCATCAAAAAATGATGGCAAATTATTAATTTCAGAAATAATGTCAAGAAAACTTGAAAAGCATTTCATTTTTTTTAAGAGTTTTGTTCCTAACTATCAGTTTTTTAAAACAATTCAGACCAGCGATCTTATTATGCCCCTTGTTCATCCAGATAAACCGAACTTCAAATATTACAACCGGTTTAAAATATCAGGTACTTACAATCTGGCTTTTGGATTTAAAATACCCATGTTCGTTCCTCGACTGTTCAGTTTGCTTGATGATTTCAAGGAATATGCCCTGTTTTATGATTCTGATGAAATGTGTGCAAAATTGAACAGTTTCGCTGATAAACCGCAATTAATAATTGAAAAAAAGAATAAACTTGAACAATCACAAAAATTCTCTTTCGGGTTTCAAAAAAAAAGATATGTTGATTTTGTAGAAAAATAATCAATAAAAGTAATATCCGGTATTGGCACCTTTAAAAGTAGTAACGAAATATTGATTTTCCAGAATCAATTATAAAAAGATGCTATTGTTGGTATCGATGGCTTATCAAATTTGTACTATTGTCCAGATTACCCGCTATAATAAATGGGATCTTTTTCGATTTGCGATAATAGTATGGATCAGTAATTTATTTGATTGATATTGCCTTCACTAATGATACAAAGGCCAAGATAGGCAGTATAGCTGATATAACATACAAGAAGCAGGGCACCGTATACTCGATTAATTTTTCCTGTTCCTCTGAACCCTATGCACATTATGAACAGTGAAACGGTAAGCATCGACATCGTTAATATATCTCTGAAAAAAAGTTCGGGACCGACAGTTACAGGATGAATTATGCCGGCAATGCCCACAACTGCAAGTGTATTGAACAGGTTGGAGCCCAGAATGTTACCGAGAGCTACATCATGTTCACCTTTACGAACGGCGGCAATTGATGATGCAAGTTCCGGCAATGAAGTACCTATTGCTACGATTGTAAGTCCGATAATCAGATCACTTACTCCAAAAAAGCGGGCAATGTTTACTGCTCCCCATACCAGAATCCGGGAACTGACAATTAATAAAATCAAGCCATACAATAGCCATAGTATTGATTTTTTTAGAGGAATTTGAACTGTTTGAGGGTTGTTGCAGAACAGGTCTGTACTATTGATGCCTTTGGCATTTTTTGCTTGCCTGAAAGCTAAAAAAAGAAGCACAATCAGCAGGCCCAGAAGAATAATTGAATCGAAACGGGTCAGTTCATTATCGTATAACTGAAATGCTGCCAATGCAGTAACAAAAAGAAGAGCCGGTAATTCTTTGAAAAGAATGTGCGTTTTTACTGAAATCGGACAGATAAGGGCTGTAAGACCTAGTATAAGGGCAATGTTGGCAATGTTTGAGCCATATGCATTACCAATTGCGATTCCGGGATTTCCCTGTATTGATGAGAATGTTGCTACTACCATTTCTGGTGCTGAAGTTCCGAAACCTACAATTACCATTCCAATAAGTAAAGGTGATATTCTAAAATGCCGCGCAACTGATGCTGTGCTGTCTATAAAACGATCTGCACTCCATATTAATATAAGCAATCCGAAAATAAGTGCAAAAGAAGATTCTATTATCATATTAAGTAAGTTCTGATTAAGTACTGGAATGTTTATCTAATATTAATTTTGTCCGGAATAGATTCTTGTTGATTGGTTTTGGACTGGTCTGAAGTAACCATTTCGATCCTGTACACTTAGAATTTATATCATGGACTCATGACACCCGAAATCAGCAATGTATTATAAACTGCATAACTTAAAAGAAGCATTGCTCCTTCAAGTCTGTTAATCCGTCCCGGACCTTTAAAACCATACCCGATAACAAACAGTGATAAAGAAAGTATTGTCATTAAAGGAATATCTCTGCGCATTACAGAAGGATCGATTTTCAGGGGATGAATAAAACCTGCTATACCTGTTACGGTTAGTGTATTAAAAAGATTTGATCCTAAAATGTTTCCTACCACGATATCATGTTCTTTTTTTCGGGCTGCGGCGATTGATGAAGCGAGTTCCGGTAATGAAGTTCCTATCGCCACTATAGTTAACCCGATAATCAGATCGCTTACTCCAAACTGTCGGGCCGTAGTTACTGCTCCCCATACAAGAATCCGGGAACTGATGACAAGGATTGTCAGTCCGCCAATAAGCTGCAGCAGAGCTTTGCCGACAGGTTCCGAGATAATTTCCTGGTTTATTTCTGTTCCCAGTGGATCTGTTTTTTTTTGCATTCCCTCAAAAATTGTCCAGAACAGTATTGCTGCGAAAACAATTATCAGTATTATAGAATCTGTTCTGCTTAAATTGAGATCCCAAAGCAGAAAAATTGTTAAAGCAGTTGCTGATACAAGCAATGGTAACTCTTTGCGAAGTACCCCAGAGTGTACAGTTATTGGACTTATAAGTGATGTTAAACCGAGTATAAGGGCAATATTGGTGATATTTGAGCCATACGCATTACCAATTGCGATTCCAGAATTTCCTTGTGAAGCAGAAATAGCAGAAACTATCATTTCCGGAGCAGATGTTCCGAATCCGACAATGATCATTCCGATAAGCAGTGGTGGCATACCAAAATGGTGTGCTGTGGAAGCAGAACCTTCAACAAAATGGTCTGCACTCCAGAGAAGGAGCAGCAGACCCGAGATCAGGGCTATTATTGCCAAAAGCATAAGAAGTTTGTTTCAAAAAATGAAAATCTTTTTATTTCCTGAAAAAAAAACATATTTCATAAATCTGTTTGTTTAATTTTTAAATGAATATGTTAATGCAAGGCCGACTGTTTGGCGGTGTCGGACACTGTCATCAATTTCACGGTCATATAAGAGTTGTACATACAAATTAAGTGAAATGTATTTTATGAGAGATACATCAAAAGAATTTTCCCACGAAATATCCGGATATCGCCAGAACGCAATATTATCGCTTTCATCTGAT
>DATGNN010000456.1:0-2921 GCA_035306725.1 Chitinispirillaceae bacterium
AACAGCCGGTAAGACAGTTGTGCAGGCGCAGCCGAGCAATAATACTCCTGTTGGACCGGCAGTCCGGGTTCTTGGTTAATTGGAAAGATCAGTAGTTAATGGGTAGTGTGCAGTGGATAGTGAATAAAGAATATATTCCAAATCGCAACAATTAAATGTCTAAACCGCTGATTATACCTGATAAGGATGATTAAAAACATGATTAATTAATTTCAGATTTCTCGTTAAAAAGTAACTATTCACAGGTTGCCACACGCCCTCAAACTTCAATCTAAACAATGTTTTATTCCTGTTTCGAATTTCGGTTTTTGGTTTTTTCTACTTGTTTTCATGCTTTTCTTTTGGTTTTTATTTCGAATTTCGAGTTTTCTTAATCGTTCTGTTTCGAATTTCGAATTTTTAACAAGTTACTGCGGGGGGCGTGTGCGCTCGGCGGACAAGATGATACAAGACCCCTTCGAGAAGGAGTAGGAAATTTCAGGTTCAGCCGTCAATTTAACTATAGTACCATAAATATAATAATAATTGACTGTTTTCAGGAAAAGTTTGATATTGCCGACAGCATCCGGATCTGAAAACGACAAAAAAAGCCCGGCAATAGCCGGGCCTGAAGATTGATAAATTTGAAATATCTCAATAAATGTTTGTGAATTTCAACTTCTGGCTTAAAATTTTACCGTTTACAGAGTGGATAACCGTGTAAAAACCACTCGGTAAATTTGAAAGCGGAATGGATACTTTTCCGCTATTGCTGGAAAGGGTTCTTTTTAAAACTGATCTTCCTGCGACATTGTAAATTACACACTCCACTATGCCATCAAGGTTTCTGGGTATTGAATACTCCAGCTTATTATTTGAAATAGCCGGTTTAAGATAGTTGGAAACGAGTTTTACAGGAGAGATGGTTGTAGAAGATACCTGAAGATCTTCAATTTTGACATTGTCAATAAAGAGAGAAAAAGTACTCACAGAATCATAAATTGTAAAACGCAAGGCACTTAAATTATTAAGATCCAGTTCCTGGGAAGATGTCGCATCATCCGGCTGTCTGAAATCAGAAATGTCGATACGGTAAGTATTAAAAGATTTTGTTACCGGAACCATTACAAAATGGTATGCACTGTCTGTAACGGTTGCCTGTTCCAGTTCTACATAGACGTTTGCAATATCATTTCCTTTAAGATCAAAATATATGGATTTTGACGGACCAATTGAGCAGGGGGTATTATCACTGTTAAAGGTTGTTCGTGCGGACGAAAAGGTGCTTTTATCGTTTGCGTTTACTCTTGCATTCAGTTTCAATACGTTGGATTCTTCTTCGGACGTATAGGATATGGTAGTTGCTGTTAACCCTTTTCCTGATCCTTCGGCGACCCATGTACCGCCTAATTTGTTTTCACTGTTTTTATCTTCAAAATCATCAATGAGTACATCACCACTTTTTGCTTCGACCTTTTTTGCATTAGCAACGGTTAAAGAAATCGGTTTAACTTTAACCAGATCATAAGCCGCGATGTCTCCTTCGATAATTAGTCGGGCATTTAGAATTTCTCCACTAAGAAAAAATCCCTGGTCCGCATCACCATTCCAGGTTTCATTAATACTGCTGCTGTTTCCGGAAATGGTTTTCTTGCCAAATTCACCTCCGATTTCAATTTTCCATGGGATTGATTTGGAAAAACCTGTCGAAAATTTTACATTTTGAGAGGTGAAATCAATATCGAGTGATGGATCTGCACCGAAATTGCTGGATATCGTTACAGCACTGCCTGGATCGTCAATAGCTTTCAGGAAAGCGACTGCTCCGGTTATACCTGCATTGTAATCAATAGCTACTTCAGTATATTCATACCTGGCTCCATCATCCTGCCAGTTTCCCTGGTCATCGGGACCGGCTACTACTGCACCGGGAATCGCACCATAATTTGTTGTTCGGTAATGGATACTGGTAGGTCCTCCATTGACACCGCAAACATACGATTGTCCACCGTTTGCACCTGTAACCCAGTTAACGTGATCTTTTGCTCTTTGCAAATGAGTGTTCCGGGTTTCTTCACTGGAGGTGATTACATAGGCTAGAGCGTATTCAAAAGCAGCAGATCCGGCATCTCTTGCTGTTCCCCAGCCGCTGTTTTGATAAATATCCTTATATACACCACTTGTTTTTCTGTTATTATTTATAAAAGTAACATTATTGCTTAGGGTGGTTGCTGCACCTAAGCCCTGCCTCCACACTTCAAATGAAGCAAGTGGTCCAATAAAGCCAAATCCGATACAATTGTACTGGTCGGGTATTGACTTTCTAGCCCATGATCTGTATTCAGGATTTTCATCATTGGTTGCCCGGTAGAGTTCAACTCCGGCAGCAACCATTCTGTCGTTGATATTTCGCTGATATTGTCCATCCACTTTGTAATAGTCATAATATTCACCCTGAGGACTACAAAACAAATTGTTATCTCCTCCCTGGGAGACTTTCTGCTTTGCATAATTAAAAGCTGTTTTAGCTTTTTCAAGGCAACTATCTGCATACGATTCATCAAATTCCCTGTATAGAACAGACATTAATGCGAGGCATGCTGCATAAGTAGCAGGTATATCAGCACCATTGCATAATACAATATCGCCGGCACTTCTTCCTGGATTGGTTGCTCTGCTCCAGTCACTGTGTTCATGGCCTTTACCAACATCAAGTACTATAGTATTTTCATCAATAACTGCTTTAATAAAAAAATCCGTTTTGAATTTGACCTGATTGAGGATATCCGGAATGCCATCACCACCACTGGAGTGATCCCATTTGTAACTGTCCTCATAAGCTGTAGGAAAAACATCATATCCTTTTAAAAGACAATAAACAGAATAGCTTGAATTCATTCCGAATTTGATATAATCCCCTGCGTCATACCAACCTCCGTCCA
>DATGNN010000457.1:0-18064 GCA_035306725.1 Chitinispirillaceae bacterium
AAAAATAAATGAACATAAGGCTTCGGTAGTACGAAGCCTTATGTTTTTACCATACTATTTTTTTATTCCCAGATTTTACAAAAATTCCTGATCCACTTTTAAATTCTATAGATTCAGGTGAAGATCTTCCAAGCAGATCAAAATATCTATTTGTACCGAATGATCTGATTTTTATTAATCTTCTCACAGACCTGTCAGTTGTTCCGACAGAGTGTTCGTTTGGGGGGCTGTTGATCAGATTGTTTAATGAAAATTCATAAAAGTGTACCTCAAGATCTTCAAATGCAAAAATACCGGCACCTAAAATATCGCCTTGTATATTACAACTGCTCACAAAAATTTCATTTATCGAAAAACTGAAGACATCCTTCTTGTTTTTAATTTCCAGTGTGTTATGGTTGAACATGCTGCCAGATCCGTTACCGTTAGTGTAATCATTTGTTAAACCTTTATTCTCTTTAACAGCGTCATCATTAAAACCAGTATAATAATCACCATTACCGCAAACTCCGAAAAGGTAGTCTGAAACTGAATCGTTCATTTTTACTTTTATGTAGATACCAAAAAGAGTAGTATCGGATTGGCTTTGCAGAGATGAAACTGCTTTTACATTAAAATCATTGAGTGGTATGGGAATAAAACTGAAAAAAATTTGCTTGTTTTTTGTATTAATTTTCAGAGCATTTTCAATTCTGGTATTTTGAGCAAAATTTGTAATAGACCATCCGAAACTATAGTCTGAAGAGAAGTCATCATAAAACCATTCCGACAGGGTTGAGTCTTTGAATCTGCTTTCAATTACAATATTATCGAAAGTCGCTTCAGTGGATGGTTGAACGATAAGAGCGAAATCATTTCCGTAATTTGATATCGTAAAAGAACCGCTGTAATATCCGTTGCAGAATATATTGCATAAATTATTGTTTCTGCTGATTTGAAGCTCATTTGAAACCGGTTTTATAAAAGGCGTTTTAATTTTTTCCTCTATTTTCACTTCATCAGGTTGGTACTTTAATATATAGAGTGCATCATCTCCAATAATGACTGCATAACCACAATAATAACCCTCCAAGGTCTGGCTGATACAGAAAAACAGACCAGCGCCTGGTGACTGTGATGAGATGGAAGCTGAAAAAGTGAATTCCGGTAAAGAGTGTTGTATAGGATGAATAGCAAAACCACAGAAAACAATATCCTGATTATTCAGCTTTGCAGTTTCATTTTCAATAGTGAACATGTTCTCATGACTGCAGACTGCTTTCCAGTTTTTAAATGAGATCGGTTCGTTGGAAAAATGATCGACAAATATGGTGTCGCCGAAACTTAAGGCAGTATAAATAAAAAGAAAACAGGTGAAATTTTTGATTGAGCAGATTACGTTTTCAGGCAGCCATCTGTTCAAAAAGTAATATGTTGTGCTGCTTTTGTGGTTTCGTTTTGTTTGGGCTGTTTTTACAGTTTTTATCTGCACCGCTACGGTTCCTGTGGTTAAGAGTTGTATTGGTATGCTAAAAACTTGTTATATTGCCAAATTTTAGATTTTCGGTATAGTTAAAAAACAAAAGCAGTAGTGAATTTAATCAGGTTCTTTTTAATTATAACATCATTCGTTTACCTTTTTAAACATCACAAATTATTTCCACTCTCTGTGACATGAGCGAACCGGCAATCCGGGTTCTTGGTGAATCAGGAGATAAGTGGGCAGTGAGCTGTTGGCAGTTGGTTCTATAGTTTTGCGATTATTTCTGATTGTTTTCTGATTATTCTTTAAACAGGAGCTATTAACAGTTTGCCACGCGCCCACCAATATCAGTTTTTAAATGTATTTTGGTTCTGTTTCGTATTTTGATATTAATATTTCGAATTTTTAATAGCTGCCTCGGGTGCCGTGTGTGTGCGGCGACCATGAAAACCTTTAAAAAGATAGTGCTCGGCATACATATTATCTATATCTTGTTTATTTTTCAGGTAGTGCGCCCGGCGTAACATATTATCCTTATCCTTAACAGAAGGGGAGTGTCAATGTTTTCAGCGTTTTTTATAAACAGGCTTAATCAGACGTCCGGTTGGATAAGAGCCCAGAAAATGGTAAAATGATGTTAACTCTTTTAAGTGATTAATAGCATTATTTTGTGCTTCATCACGGATATCACCGGAAAAATCGAGATAAAACAGATATTTGAAACCACGGCCATGAACCGGACGGGATTCAATTTTATGAAGGTCGATATCACGTAAAGCAAAAACAGCCAGACATTTGAACAGGGCTCCCGGGATATTTTTCATCGAAAAAACGATGGAACTTTTTACAGAGGATTGATTCCGGGCTGGATAATGGTTTTTGCGTTCCAGGGCGATAAAACGGGTAGTATTCCACTTATTATCCTGAATATTGCTTGCAAGAACTTTCATATCAAAATCGATAGCGGCCTGCATCGAACCTATAGCAGCAGAATCTTCCAGATTTTCTTCCTTGATCTTTTTTACTGCAAGTGCGGTATTTGAAAAAGAGATTGTCTCAACATCTGGAAAATTATTTTTGAGAAATTTTTTACATTGTGCCAATGCCTGTGGATGAGAAAAAATCTTTTTGATATTTTTTTTTGTAACTTTTTCATTGGCAATTAGATAGTGTCCGATTTGAAGATATATTTCACCGATTATATGGCATTTGCTTTCCAGTAGTGCATCATAGTTCTGGTGGATACTTCCGGCAAGAGAGTTCTCGATCGGAACAAGCCCGGATTTGCATCTGCCGGATGCCACAGATTCAAAAACATCATTAAATTCATTAAAAGCAATGAAATTGTTGTCTGGTCCAAAGAATTCAACAGCGGCCAGTTCACTGAAAGCACCCCGTTCTCCCGGGAAGGCAATGTTCATTACAAAATCCTCCGAATTTCTACCAGGTGTCTGGCATAATATTCATCATCCAAACTACTATAAATTACACCATGCCGTAAACTGGAATGCGCAAAACGATTCTCACCTGCATAGATTCCTACATGGTTTACGCCTCTGAATCTTGCTGTTCTAAAAAATACCAGATCTCCCGGTTTTGCTTTTCGTTTTGAAATTTTTTTTCCATACCGGCGTTGTTCACGTGAAGAGCGGGGGAGCTCGATATTGTAAACTTTTTGATATATCAGAGTTACAAAACCACTGCAGTCCATCCCTTTTCTACTCATGCCACCATACTTGTAAGGAACTCCCAGATAGGATTTAATGGCTCTGGTGAGATCAGAGTCGGGTACATTTCTGTGTTGCCGGTTTTTATAAGCACCGGGCTTTGGTGAATTTAAAACTTTTGCTGTGCCGGCATTTCTTGTGTTGCCGCGGGTATATCGTATTGACGGCGAGCAACCTGAAATTAACAGTAAAAACACTGAAAATATTCCATAAAAAAGACTGCTGTTTTGGCTTAAAATCATGATTCAGATAATGTTTGAGCAGCAAATGCAGCTTTAAGCAAAGTGTCTTCTTTCCATGATGGTGCCATGAGCTGGGCCCCAATCGGCAGATCCGATGTTTTACAGGGAATACTGATTCCCGGTATACCTGTGAGATTAGCCGATACAGTATAAATGTCTGTCAGATACATTTTAAGCGGATCATCTGTTTTTTCACCCAGTTTAAATGCAGCAGTTGGAGCAACCGGAGAAAAAATTACATCGCACTCCTTGAATGCATTTTTAAAATCATTCGCTATCAGAGTTCTGATTTTTGCAGCTTTGAGGTAGTATGCATCATAATAACCGCTACTGAGCACATAAGTTCCAAGCATAATTCTCCTCTTGACTTCATCACCAAACCCCCTGCTTCTGGTTTCTGTATACATGTCAATCAAGGAGTCGCACTCAGGTGCCCTGTAACCATATTTAACACCATCGTATCGTGCAAGATTGGAAGATGCTTCGGCTGTACAGATAATATAGTATGCAGCAATTGCATATTGAACATTTGGCAGTGTAATTGTAACTGTTATTGCTCCTGCTTCTTCAAGCTTTTTCACTAATTCCATCAGGGCATTTCTTACCTGATCAGAGAGCCCTTCTCCAAAATACTCTTCAGGCAGTCCTATTTTCATCCCCCTGATATCTTTATTGTAAATATCCGGGTTATTGATAAACTGTTTTCCTGCACATGTTGAATCATGTTTGTCTTCTTGTGAAATAGTTTCAAGAAGTAATCCAATATCCCTTACATCAGTAGCAATTGGCCCAATCTGGTCCAGTGATGATGCAAAAGCTATGAGGCCGTATCTGGAAACCCGTCCATAAGTTGGTTTTAATCCAGTTACTCCACAGTGGCTGCATGGTTGGCGGATTGAACCACCTGTATCGGAGCCCAGAGCAGCAGGAACCAGATCGGCACTTACGGCTGCAGCACTGCCGCCGCTTGAACCACCAGGTATTCTTTCTTTGCCTTTTGGATTTCTGGTAATTCCAAACCGTGATGTTTCGGTACTTGATCCCATTGCAAACTCATCCATATTGGTTTTGCCAATTATAACAGCTCCTGCATTTTTAAGCATATCAACAACAGAGGCGTTATATGGTGGAATAAATGAATCCAGCATTTTTGAAGCACAGGTTGTTTTTATACCTGCAGTGCAAATGTTATCCTTGATTGCTATGGGAATACCGAAAAGCGGCATCTCTTTTCTGGAATTTTCGGTAAGAGAGTCAAGCTGTTTGGCACGTTTTAGAGCTTCATCGGTAAGAACCGAAATAAATGAATTTATTGTAGGATCTTCTTTTTGAATGCGATCAAGGAATTGTGATACCAGCGCTTCAACCCTGATCTGCCCGCAGCGGGTCTTCATAACTGTTTCGGTAATAGTTGAACCCGTATTAACCATGTAGGATTAATCCTTTCTCAGACAACAACGTGTGTGCTATACGCCTACCTGTACCAGCGAAAAAGATATAAACTTACGAAAATACCAATTATTGATAAAAGACTGAAACGGATCATGAAACCAAATTGGAACTTAATTGCATGTAAATCAACAAGAACCGGTTTGTTATTGGCAACGTCTCCAATTCCAAAAGGGATACTGTAAGTAAAAAATGTCTTGAATACATTTTCTCCACCCGGAATCATTTCGATCATACTGTTAAGAAATGATCCAATCAGTATACCGACCAAAACAACAAGTATCAAGGTGGAAATTCGTTTTTCCAAAAGAGGTCCTGCCATAAAAAACCTTTCTAATTCTTAAAATATTAACCTAAAGTAATACCAAAATGCACTCATGCAGCTTCGGGTATTAACTGTTGTGAAATCTGCAGCTGTAAAAATATATGTTTTTCCACCATAGATGATCGATATGTGTTTTTGCATGTCAGAATTTTTCAACAGATTACCTCAACATAAGGATGTGTCCATTTCCAGGTAAAAATAATACTATGTCGGAAATTCACTTAAAACCATTGTGATTTCCAGAGGCTTTCCTTTGCGAATAATATTCATATTTACTTTGTCGCCAACAAAGTAATCAATAAAGAATCCCTCTATATCGCTGTGTGTTCGTATATATCGGTTTCCCATCTGTTTGATTACATCACCGGCTATAAGACCGGCTTGTTCTCCGGGACTGTCTTTTTGAATACTGACAACAACAACACCGTCAGAATTATCATATCCTAACGACTGTGCAATAGAGAGATTAAGATCCTGAACAGAAATCCCGGTCCAGATCTGTCTTCTTTTCCCATGAACAATAAGTTCTTCAGCAACCTTTCGGGCTCTGTCGATTGGAATGGCGAATCCGATTCCAATTGAACCCTTAATGCTTTTTGAGCCTGTATAGATAAATGTATTGATACCGATAACTTCTCCGAGAGCATTGACCAGAGGTCCGCCACTATTTCCCGGATTGATTGCAGCATCGGTTTGTATCATTCCCTGATAATAAACTCCTTCAGAGGGAGCAAAATTTCTGTTAAGTGCGCTTATTACGCCTACCGTAACTGTAGGATGCACATCATTGATAAAATTCAGAAAGGGATTTCCTATTGCAATAGCCCATTCTCCTATCAGTGCCTCGTTGGAATTACCGAAACGGATACACTGAAAATTGTTTCCTTTTACAGTAAGAACAGCGAGATCCGATTGTTCATCATAACCGATAATTTTGCCTTCAATCCTTCGTCCGTCCGAGAAATTGACGTATAATTTGGACGCATTCTGTACGACATGATAGTTGGTTAGAATTTTACCATCCTCACTTATCACAAATCCTGAGCCGATACTCTCGACCTGTCTGTAACGTGGTCTGAAATCCGGGCCAAAGAAAAAGTCAAAAAAGTCGTCGGAATAGTAGGGGTTTCTTACTACCTGAATTTGGGTTACAACAATACCAACAACGCAGGGTGCTACACGATTGGTAGCAGTTACAATTGCGTTTTGGCGAGTTAAAGTAATGTCATCAGGCAAATTCGAATGTTGACACGGATGTTTCTTGTCGAATGCTTGATTTTCTTTATCAGATTCAGCAGCAGAGTATGTTGTTTTACCTGGCAAAAACAGGTCGGAAAGAGTTCCTGAAAAAAGATGCTCCATGAACCGTCCGCCAAACAGAGCCCCTAATCCCACACCCAGGGCAAGAAAAAGAAGGTATACACCAATTTTACCATCACATCTTCTCTTCATACTTAAGTACCTCTCTATATTGCACATTCTCCAGAATCAGACCGTTTGGTGGTGCTGTCATTCCTGCAAAACGCCGGTCTTTTAATGCCAGAATGTTGTCGAGACTACTGTTGCATTTTCCACGTCCGATATCAATCAGTGTACCTACAATAGACCTGACCATTTTGTAAATAAACCGGTTTGCTTCTATTGTAAATATACAATTATCATTATCCTGTTCAAAAGAAACTGTTTTCACAGTGCATACGGCATTATCATTATTGTATCCTGATACCCGAAATGATGAGAAGTCATGTGTACCTTCCAGATACCTGATATTTTGTTCAATCCGGTTCCAGTCAATATTGCAGTTAATTATCCAGACCTGTTTATTATACAATGGCCGCTTACGTGAAGAAAAATAATAACAGTATCTTCTGTTGAATGCAGAGTATCTCGCATGAAAGGAATCTTCAACCCGGCAAAGATTGTAAACCGCAATATCTGAGGGAAGTAAAGCGTTGACCGATTTCATGCACGTTTTGTGATCTACCTCTTTATTGTAATCAAAGTGAGCACCCTGTGCTTTTGCATGTACACCTGCATCTGTACGCCCTGCACCGGTTATCTTGACAGGAGTACGAAGGGCGGTCGAGAACGCTTCTTGCAGTTTCTGTTGAATTGTAATTGTATTTGGCTGGATTTGCCATCCCCCAAACCGGCTGCCATCATATTCGACCCTGAAAAAATATCTCACGCAGCTATTTCATCCTGTAAAAGTTCTGATACGCGTATTATCTTGTAACAGAGCATCTGTACCTCCTGTTGTGTACCGCAAATCCGGCCAGTCTTGATTCCGACATCAAATTGCAGCAGCCATTTGAGTATCATTGAAAGCTCTTTTTCAGAAAAATGCTTCGATTGTTTTACAACTCCCGACAGAATCATTACCGGATATATTTTGTTCTGTTCACCTTCAGAAAGAAGCCCCGATGCAAGTCCTATAGCATATCCGGTTTCTGTCTGGACCGGGTTTTTGTATCCTTGTGAATTAAGAAATCTGTTAATTACATCCGGATTTGATGCTGCGTAACGCTTGATCCGAAACAGCGCCCAGAATTTTTTAAACAAGGCAGAAACCATTACAGGGCCATAAAAACCGGTTGAAAAAATTGAATCCACAATAGTTAATGTTTTGGCTAAATCTTTTTGTGCGAGAGCGGCAGAGAGTTCAAAAACACTCATTTGTCTTGATGCCCCCACTATTTCCCTGATACAGGCATGGTTTACAGGTTTTCCCGGAGGCAGATTGATGTCAATCTTCTGTAATTCTGAATACAGTAAACCAATATCGCTGCCAATAAGTTCTACAAGATACTCGGCATCCTGTTTTGTAATTTTTCTTTCAAACAGTTGTGGCACTTTTTCAATGAGCCATGCAGCAATCTGATAATCCGGTGGTTTTGGAAATTTCAGATGTGTGCATTTGCTGTTTTTTACCCTCTTTGCAAGATTTAATTTTTTATTGATTCGTGATGCAGTTGTTTTCCCGCCTTTCTCTTCATCAATTTCAATTATGATACAGGAGTCGGGTGGGGGGGAATCAAGCAGGAAATTGAGTTCCTTTATTTCGGAGTCACTTAAATTCTGGGCATGGCTGATTTGAAATATTCTGGTTTCCTCAAACAGGGATGGCGTAAGAATTCTCTGAAGAAAGTTGTCGAATCCCTCGCTGCTAGAATCATATTTCTGAGGGACTATCTGGCCATGAGAATCCTTGATCTTCTGAATAATTTTCTGACGGGCATGTTCTCTGCCAACAACATCATCACCAGACAGGATATAAACTCCAGGAACAGACATTTGAGTTGTATTCATGGGATAAGAGGCTCCAGAATAGATTGACTTTTGTTGATTGTTTCCATAAACATGGTTTGTGAACTTACAAATTTTCGCGCATCAGTTTTGAGAACCCGCATAATTTGTAAAGCCATATCGGTACCGTTTTTCGATTTAAATCCGACACCTGCACTTATCAGTCGTTCACAGCTGTCTTTTTGCGTATGATAGTCCGGTCCGAAAAAAACCGGGATCCCGAACTGTGCAGCTTCCCATATACTGTGTCCACCAATGCTGACAAATGTTCCACCTGTAAAGGCTGTATCTGCAATCTTATACATCTCGTCTAGAATACCCACCTTCTCTATAATGCATATATCCCAGGGTTGTGAAGTATGGATATCATTGAGATGAACTGTTCCTTTGCCCGTTTCGTCTATCAGCTGTTCAACTTCGTTGAGGTATCTGGGGACGATTATCAGTTTGCACAGCAGTCCTTTTTGATTAAGCTGGTCAACACATTGGCGGATCTCTCTTCCTTCTCCGGCATGCACGCATCCTGCAGTGATTACAAAATCTTTTTCACCGAGATTAAGCATTTTTCGTGTATGAAGCCATTCATTACGGTTTGGCCGTTTGATCATGACCTGTCCCTTTATGTTTCCCACAATATGAATGTTTTCACGCCTGATTCCAAATGCGGCAAATCGATCTGCATACTCTTCATTCTGGGCAAAAAGAATATCGAAATCCTGAAAAAGGAATTTAAAAACTTTTCTGAATTTAAGGTATCGGTTATAAGAGCGTTCTTCCATTCTGGCATTTACTATTCCTACCGGTATCGATTGTTTCCTGCACACCCATAGCATTGAGGGCCAGATTTCAGTTTCGAGCAACCAGACTCTGGAGATATGATAATGTTTGATGATTTCATTTACGAGAGGTATCGTATCGACCGGAAGAAAACCCACGGCACACACGCAAGGAGGGCGTTTTGTCTGAAGATATTGTACACCGTTTCGGGTTGTTGCAGTAACCAGATAAAGGTCTTCTGGGTGACGTTGGTTTAAAATGTTCAGGAATTTGAGCAGGAGTTTGGTTTCGCCTAGTGATGCAGCATGAACCCATACAACAGTTCTGTTGCGAAAATCACGAACAGGGAACGGAATTTTCTGACGCAGTGGCAGGTCCCATCCCTTGTTTTTACTTACACCTTTTAAAAATGGAAATATTGTACGCCGTATTATTTCAAAGGAATAACCATAAGCGCAAACTGCCCATGATAATAATTGTTGTTCGATATTCATTGTACTCTGCCGATTGTTATTCTGTTTTTTCCGTTGTTCTTGGAACTGTAAAGAGCTTTGTCTGCTGCAGCAATCAATAAGTTTTTGGTAACCGGTTTGCTACCATCAAATATAACAAGACCAATGCTTACAGTATAATGTACCTGTTTTTGAGAATAGAACAGGTCTTTTGAAGAGATTGTTTCCAGAATCCGTTTTGCAAGTGTATTTGCTCCTGTCTTGTTGGATTCAGGAAGAATCAGTCCGAATTCTTCACCACCGTAACGCGCTAAAACATCACCGGTTCTGATAATTGCCGTAATGCGTTTTGTCAGATCAATTATAACAGCATCACCTATCTGATGCCCGTAAGTGTCATTAATTTTTTTAAAATTATCAATATCAATTAAAATGAGAGAAAATGTTCCTTTTTTGCGGTTTGCCCGTGCAATTTCTCTTTCCAGGGTTTCGTGGAAAAGGCGGTGGTTTGCGATTCCAGTCAAACTGTCTGTTTTTGCCTGCCGGCGAGCCTGTAGAGCAGTATATCCATGCTCAATTATTGATGAAACAATGGAGGTGAAAACATAAAGAAACTGATTCTGATCAACATTGCCACCGTTTTGCATATCATGAAATATTGTCAATGTTCCAACAAGTCTGTCTGTAACCATCATTGGAATGCTTTGCGGGGTAAGTGAATTGAAATCTGGTGATTGACCCTGTCTTCCCTTATAGATGAAAATCGGTATGTCACCACTTAGTAATTTTGTTTTGTCTGCTTGAGGAAAAGCAGTTTTTTGGTTGTTTGCAAGAAGCTTTTTTAGGGTTTCCAGTTCGATTTCGCCGCTTGAAGGCATTGCAAATGCTTCAGAAAATCCCAGCAGATTAACGCTTATTACGCATAATACGGAATTCATCTTCTGGTTTGCTTCTTCGAGCGTTATACGCATTATTTCTGGTATCTCTAAAGATAACATCAACTTACGGATAAAAAAGTAAAGAGATGTAATATCCTGCAGATGTCCTCTCACCTCTGGACTCATGTAATCGGATTGTTGCATTAATGAGATGCTTTTAAGATGAAAGAGTCTGGACGCAACAGCTCTTTCCATCTGGATCAGAAGATCTGTAATTACAAGGGGTTTTAAAAGATAGGAATAAACCCCTAAATTGATAGCAAGTGTGGCGGTTTCCACAGATGCATATCCGGTGATCATGATAACTTCAGTGAACTCATCTTTTCCTTTGGCATAACTGAGTATATCCAGACCGGAAACGTCTGGAAGCTTAAGATCGGTTATTATAACGTCATAATCCAGAGAATCGATCAGCTTGAATGCATCATTACCATTGCAACAGGTAGTTACGTTATATAACGGTTTCAGTGTATTTTTAAGTATGTCACAAATAGCTTTCTCATCATCAACTATAAGAACATTACAATCATTCGGACGTTTAATCAGGTGATTATTCATAATTTGACTGGATCATCACAAAAAACTGCAAGTATAATCAGAGGAGTTGCAGATAATACATTAATTAGAGAAATAATAAGAAAAAATACTTAATGATTCATAAATACCAAAAGTGATTATTAAAAAAAATCATATCCCCTTTGGCGCATTTCACAATGGTTTCTATGGCCCTGAAAAAAAGGCTGAAAAAGGGTTCTATTCGGGTAAATAATTACATTTTAGCTATTTTAGTGAGAAGAGTTTGACTTCACCGAAATCGCTAACCTATTTTTTCAACCAAAATACATTTCAAAAGGTACTCAACTCCGCTGTACCATGTTCTCACTTTAAATGTTTCCTCGGCAGGTGTATGTGAATAAAAAAAATTATCTTGTTTCGATTTTGATAACAGTAACGGCTCTTTTTTGCTCACGTTTTGATGATGTGACAAGTGTTGGGAAAGAGGTGGTTCGTGATATAGATCCCTCTCTGGTAAATTTTGACGAGAATTTCGAAACAGTATCATTGAATAAATCTACTGTTTCAGAAAAATTCAGTATTCCGGATTTGGATTGTAGTGAATCCGGAGTTCATGTTGAAAGTTTTGTTGCTGTCGGATCGGATAACGGAGAAAATGCAACCGGATATTTTGAATTCAGATTAAATTCCGATACACGTCAAAAATTCATTAAATCAAAATCGATAAAAGATATATTTATCCAGTTCGACCTTGATTCTCTGAGTGAAAAGGTAGAAAACCTGAATCTCTTTCTTGCTGATACCTTGTACAAGTATAAAAGAAGCAACATTGCAACTGATGATACTTTAAGGTGTGGTACTTTAACTACGGACCCAGTTTCATATCGGGCCAGTTTCTCACTGGATTCACTTATAGCGGATTCGATCTTTTCGATATGCAAAGATTTAAAACCTTGTGATACTTCCAGTGATAAAAATCAAAAAAAGAGTTGTGATTCACTGAATCAGCCTGATATATTAAGTTTTTTATTAACAAATTCCGATTCATCCGGTGTAATAAATATCTTTCGGAATGCCCGGATGGTTATAAATGTTGTGCAGGATTCGACAGCGAAAAAGGATTCAGTCAAGACTCTTACGTCATCTTTTGCTAACTATGTTGTTCATGAAGACAAAGGGAGTATTGATTCATTGAGCTCACTGCCGATCTCTTCATTTGCTTCCAGACGAACTGCTGTATTTAAAACAGATTTATCATCATTATGGGATATTATGAGTGATGATTCCGGTCCGGTGCAATATAATGAGATCCTTTCTGCAGCAGTAAGGGTTTGGGGTACAACTATTGAAAAAGAAACCGATTCTTTGATTGTTGAGGGTTTTATTTCAGATAAGTTATATTCCAGCAGTACAGAACTTGATTCTCTTTTCAGGTATTCTTCAGTGGCAAAAGGTGAATCCGGTGATACGCTGCTTCTTAAGTCTGATAGATTTATTCAGAAAGTATTATCAAACCGGCCATCAATGGTATATGTTTATCTGAGAGTAAACCGGTTTGTCAATGGTATTGGAATCTGGGACAAGGTTCTGTGGAACGAACCAGAATTAAATGTGATTTTAACCACTCTCAAATAGAAAATTAAGTATGATTCGTAATTACAGCTTTTTTCTGATCTTACTGACTGCTTTTAGTTTTTCATCGGCACAGTCAATTTTAGGCTTACAGTATCCAATGGGGCTTACGGTTAATTCAGAAACCGGTTTTGGTGCATCCTGCGCAGGTACCGGAACAGGTGTTCAGGATGAATTCCTGATTATGTCAAAAAATGTTGCTAATCTTGGAAGTTTAAACAGAGCTATTTTTTCATCAATAATTTCCATTGATCTTACTGATCTGGTTGACTCAAAAAACAAGACATGGATAGCGGGATTCAATCCAAGGAATCTATCTCTTTCAGTCCCGATAGCAGAATATGGTTCAATTGGTTTCGCTTTTAATCAGACTAACAGCAATAATGTAAGTTTCAGGTTATCGGAACCATTCAATGTGGGATGGTTGTCTGATACTGCAGATCTTGGCCTGGTTCAAAACAGCGGAGCTAATGAATGGAAATTTGGGTACGGATACTCCATTACCAGGTGGTTACGAATGGGTATAGCTTACAAGCGGATCTATTTTAACAGAAGTACGAGCAGTGTTAAAATTATCAGAGGGTCGGTTAAAGATACATTAATAGATTCGACATCAATTTCATTCAGGGGAAATGGTATCAGTGGTGGAATCCTTATACCTGTAAAAAAGTTCACATTTGGATTTTCAGGGGATTATGTTTTTCCTTCGGATGCACAACAGTACTCGATGAAAAGAGGGACAAGAGTTGATTCGGATTATGACGATTCACTGATTCAAAACAAATCCAGTTATGAATTCAGGCCGCCTCCATCATTTTCTGTTGGCTTATCATATCAGATCAGTCCTGAATGGATAGCGGCAATGGATGCAGGTGGAGTATTATGGAATAAATATTATCCTCAATTAACAGACACTCGTGATGTAGATAATGCATACAGTTTTTCTTTAGGAACACAATATATTCCGGAACCGGATCGTTTATCTCCGGGTTATTTCGAAACAGTCAGATACAGGGCCGGTTTCAGATACTCACAACTACCGGTTTCGACAGCATCAGAATTTGCACTTTCACTTGGATTCGGTTTGCCGTTACAGCAGGGAACTGGTTTTCTTGATATAGTCATGGAAGGCGGGAGAAGATCAGACAGTAATTACGACAATTATTCCGAAAAGTTCTTAAGTATTAAATTGGGAATAAATGGTGGCCGGAAATGGTACCAGTCGTCTGAATCAGGTTATTGATTTTTCTCTGACTCTCTTTGACCGTATCCATTTCCGGAGTTACGATGGTAAAGAAATCAAAAGTTTCGAAAAATTTTTCTGATCCACAGAAAAGGGGAACTGTTTTTGCAGAAACAGAAAAATCGGATTGTCAGGCTCCGGTACGGTCAGAAGAGAATACTTCAAATAAGAAAGATGAAAATGTAAGTTCTAGTTCTGGTCCCAGGTATGGGTTCAGTACTGAAATCCCGGATAAATATGATGAATCTTACGTCTGTGCAATTCCGCTGAATCCAAAAGAGATGTATGTTTATTGGGAATTTTCCTCTGATGATTCTACAGAGATCAGTTCAAACAGTGAGATAATTTCAAACACTGAGATAAGTTCAAGCTGTGTAGAGTCTGTTTCAAAGCTGATTTTGAGATTAAAGGAAAAAAATAGTTTTTCTGAATATATAACAGATTCGGTAAAAGAGAGTTTTCTGGTTGAAATTGACGATTCTGTTTGTTCGAAAGTTATAGAAACGCCGCAGTCCGGAAAGGAATATATAGTCGAAAGTGGTTATATTTCAACTGATGGTGCTTTCAAACCAGTTGCTTCTTCTGAACCTGAAGAGTTCTCACCTTCGCCTGTTAAAGATACGCGTGATTCGCATCCGGTTTTATCAAAGGAAGAATATGAGATGAAAATCGGAGCAGAAACTAAATTAATTGATGAAAAATTATCAAAAAGTATTATTATTGATAATAAAGGGATTATGAATTTACCCGATTGCGGATCATCTCCTCAAAAATGGTAAAATATGGAAACTAACAGAGTTCCACAAAAAAAATCTTCAAAAGGTTACCTGTGTCTGGTATTGCATGCACATCTTCCATTTGTGCGCCATCCTGAAAGCGACTACATGATGGAAGAGAACTGGCTTTATGAGGCTTTGACAGAAACTTATCTGCCGCTTCTTGCGATTTTTGAGAATTTTTGTGACGACCGGATTCCATTCAGGATTACAATGTCTCTGACTCCGACATTGTGTACGATGTTAACCGACAGGTTTCTTCAGGAACGTTATGCCAGACATCTTGACAAACTGTTGGAACTTGCTGGAAAAGAGGTTGACCGTACAAAAAATGATAACCTGATACAGTCAACAGCTTTAATGTATTTGAACAGGTTTACCTTATGTAAAAGATTGTTCGAGGATGTTTACCAGAGAAATATCATAAGCGGTTTTAAAAAACTTCAGGACCGCGGGTTTATTGAGATCATTACATGCGGTGCAACTCATGGGTATTTTCCAAATATGCAGGTGAATCCAAATGCCGTACGTGCACAGATAAAAACTGCTGTCAATTCTTACCGCAAATTTATGGATCGTGATCCGGCAGGAATATGGCTTCCGGAGTGTGGCTTTTATCCTGGACTCGAAAAATATCTGGCAGAAGACAATTTACAGTACTTTTTTACCGAAACCCATGGTATCCTTTTTGCAGAACCTCGTCCTAAATATGGGGTTTTTGCACCGGTATATTGCAAGGGTGCACCTGTAGCTGCGTTTGGACGTGATGTCGAGTCGTCCCGCTCAGTCTGGAGTGCTCAGGAGGGTTATCCGGGGGCTCCTGATTACCGGGATTTTTACAGAGACATTGGATTTGATCTGGATATTGATTATATAGCTCCGTATATAGATCCGATTGGTATAAGAATCCATACTGGTATCAAGTATTACAGAATTACAGGTAAGGATTTGCCAAAAGAGCCTTATAACAGAAGCCGTGCTTTAAAGGTTGCAGAGCAGCATGCGGGTAATTTCATGTTTAACCGTGAGAAACAGGCTCAGTATCTTTCGTCAATAATGGACAGACCGCCTGTTATAGTTGCTCCTTATGATGCGGAGCTTTTTGGTCACTGGTGGTATGAAGGGCCCGACTGGATTAATTATCTGATAAGGAAAATCGCTTTTGAACAGGATACTCTCGAACTGATTACTCCTTCCGATTATCTGAAAATGTATCCTTCAAATCAGATTTGCGAACCATCCTTTTCAAGCTGGGGTGAAGGCGGGTATTCAGAGGTATGGGTCAATGATACCAATAGCTGGATTTATCGCCATTTGCACAGAATGGAGCAGAAAATGGTTCAATATGCCCGGCAGTTTCCTGAAGCTGATGGGGTGACAAAAAGGGCTTTGGACCAGATGGCACGGGAACTTCTTCTTGCTGAAGCAAGTGACTGGGCTTTTATCATGAAAACAGGTACTATGGTACAATATGCTGTCAGACGGACAAAAGAACATATAGCCAATTTCATGCGATTGTATACTGATATCAAAAATGACAGAATCGATACTAATTTTGTTGCTCTCCTTGAGTCGCATAATAATATATTTCCAGAGATGGATTATAGAGTATACACCTGAAAATCTCTGCACAGGAGAAAATCATGCTTAAAATCAAGGCAGTTTGTTTAACCGTATTGTCGATCACTTTACTTTATGCACAACAGAATACGCTCAATGTTTATGGTTCTATGGGTTTTGGACTCAGAACCGGAGGACACCGGTTTGAGTCTATCGAATCCAGTGTTTTACAAGGTATTACCAAAAGGGAAGACAAGTATTTTAGTTATGGGCAGGGGATCAAGCTTGATGCAGGTATGCAGTATTTCATGATGAAAAATGTGGCAGTACAGGCCGGGTTCGGTTACTCCGGTGGAATTCCGGGGCTGGAAACCAAAGATCGTGTGGATGACGGAATTGATGTTGCATCTGTAACTACCACTACTGATTACAATACCCATCTTTTTGGTTTGAAAGTGATGGTTGTTCCGTATTTTGATTTTCTTGAATTGATGGATATGTATGTTGGTGTAGGTACAGGTTTTTTCTGGAACTCTTTTAGATATACCAGAACAATAAAAAGAAGTGTTGGTACTCAGACTGAAGAGGGAAAGATCAGGTCGGCACCGACATTAGGTCTTTTGGGGATGTTGGGCGCGGAAATTCCATTAACTGATATATTTTGTGCTTTTGGTGAGATCGGATTTGAACAGATGAGTTTTAAATGGACAAAAAAGATTATTGACAAAGCTGATCCCCCAAATAGTCCGCGAACCGAGTTTTTTGAAAAAGATGCGCCAAATCAGGACGCACCAGAAAAAGTCCCAGGATCAAACTGGCAGATTCGCGCGGGGCTGCGTTTTGGGATAATGTAAGTTTTAAGAATCCATCTCCAGACCTTTTCCTCTCTCGCGCGGGGCGAGGTAGAATCTGAATACAGAATGTTGAAAACATTCTGTATTCAGAAAGAATGAGTAAAAGCTTGGAGAAGAGGACTGTGGGAAGAGGTCAAAGAATAAAATTAAACATATTGACCGAATTCATAGTTTAAAACGGCTAAAGAACAAACTCGTCAATATCATATTACTCTCAATTCATAATTCATAATTGAGATACAGGTTCCCACATGCTCCCCAATATCAATATGTTGTTCTATTCCTGTTTCGATTTGTACTAGCTACTGCGGGGTCGTGTGTGCCCGGCGAACAAGAAAATCATTCATAAACATATAGTGCTTTCGGCTGGTATGATGATCAAAAATTTAAATTGCCAGGAGGGGAAGCCCGGTGTTTTTCTGTATGCGGGACACCAAAGGCCGTTGATAAAGATCCCTGTTTCAAATTTTATTTGTTGTTAATTAACTTTTCAATTTTATTCCTGTCCAAACCAGTTATCTCGATGATCTGTTCAATATTCAATCCCATTTGAATCATTTTTTGGGCTACTTCCAGTTTGCCTTCCAGTTTACCTTCCAGTTTACCTTTCAGTTTACCTTTCTCAATACCTTCCTGTATCCATTTTTCTGCTATAGTAGTCATAATTTCACCTCCATGCTCTATAAATTGATCTATTTCCGTTTTTATGATATCTAACTGCTCCGTATCTGAAATAGAACTTAAATACCGCAGTAGCGTTTCAAGATACTCCGTTTTAGTCTTTTCTTCAAGAACTGATGCAAGC
>DATGNN010000458.1:0-4380 GCA_035306725.1 Chitinispirillaceae bacterium
ACAGGCTGAATATCATGATCTGCTGAAAGAATAACCATAACAGAATCACCATATTCTGCCTGTATTCCAGATGCAGCCAAAGCTATCGCTGGTGCTGTATTTTTACCAACAGGTTCTTTAATTATATCATATCTGTAAGATGACAGTACCGAATTCAGTTTACCAGCCAGTTTTTCACTTGTAATTATCAGGGGACGAATTCCTGGAGAAGATATTGTGTTTACTCTTATCAGAGTCTCTTCCAACATGGTTCTGTTGGAAATGATTTCAAGCAATTGCTTAGGTAAAGATGACCTGCTAAGAGGCCAGAAACGCTCTCCTATGCCCCCAGCCAGTATAACCGGAACTACAACCACAGATATGCCCCTTTCAGCTCGGAATACCGAGTTTGACTTTCAGACTTTTAACTGTACTGTACGGAATACAAGGAACCCCTATTTCTGATTTGTTGTGATTGGAACTATGAAAATCAGAACCGCCAGTATTTACAAGATGATACTTTTTAGCAATACGAATGTAGTGCTTTTCAACACTTACCGGGTGTTCCGAATGATATGCTTCAATACCCAATAAACCATCATTTATGAATTCCGGAATTCTGTTGTCAACATTTGTTACCCCCGGATGAGCAAGAACCGGTATTCCACCAGCATTTTTTATTAAATCAAAGACTTCTTTTGGATGCATTTTCAATTTTTCAACATATGCGGGCAAACCATATCCGATATATTTGTCAAAAGCTTCCTTAAAAGAATATACCAGTTCTTCTTTTAACATGGCAGCAGCTATATGTGGCCTGCCAATAGACCCAATGCCAGCCACACTCAAAACTGTATCAAATCTTAAATCTATCCCCTGATTATTCAGATTTTGAACCATTTTTTGGGCCCTGACATATCTGGCCTCTTTCATTTCTTTTAGTTTTTTGCAGAAAGCAGGATTTTCTGTATCAACATAATACCCTAATACATGGATATCTGTACCATCTATTTCACTAGATAGCTCGACCCCAGGAATTACCTCAATACCTGCTTCAGAACCCAACTCTAAAGCCAGAGGATACGCATCTGTACAATCATGATCTGTAATAGATACTGCTTTAAGTCCTTTCAGATAAGCAATATCCATAACTTCTCTGACAGTACTGGTTCCATCAGAATGTACAGTATGGATATGAAGATCTACATATTTACGATTTAATGATGGTTGTAAAAGCATCCTTATTCAATTTATGATAAATTTAAATAAAACCAAACTTGGTAATATAACCAAATCTTGTTTCTAAGATCAAGTTTTTACTGATATTTTAACTAATCAGTTACGGTATCAATTTTGCTTTTATTGTAAAAATGTTAAATTATATTATTTTTAATCTATAGCAAAAGGCAGCCCATATATGAATAACTTAAAAAACGAGAATGATCAGACTTTCGAAGAAGGCCTTAAAGAAATTCTATCCTGTAAAGAAAATAAAATTACACAAAAATCATCATCCGGCTCTTTGCCCGAAAAAGAGATGATTTTTTCAAATATAAAGGCCGAAAACAAAGCATCATCAAAAAACTATCTTTTTTTAAGGATTATCGCAGCACTAACAGCTTTAGGACTTATTGCTCTTTTTGGGCTTCAAATTGCCTATAAATGAACCGAATTCACCGTTTGATTCAGGGCATCACTTCATATGGTTGGGAAATTTTTCTACACAGAAATCGTTTTCTCCTTTTCCCTGTTTTTTTCAACTTTTGCCAGAAATATTAAAAAAGGGAAATATATAGCTAAAACTATTAAATAAAAGAATATTCCACCACTATGATGAAGAAAACTATCTGTCAGAAAAGCTGTATCAACATACTCCGCCAACATGGTAATAGTAACTATTCTAATTGCATTTTTAAGAAGAGAAAATGGTATAACCAGTAAAAGCATACAGGTTTTTAACCAGTTGGTTTTCAGAAACATTTCCACTGCAACAGCTCCTGTAATAATTAATGCCATTGTTGAACGTATTCCACTACATTCCGGAGCTATTGAAATACTGACATTATTTAAATGGAACTCAATTCCTTCACGAACATACGCCTGGCCCAAAAGAATATACAGACCATCAACCATAACAGCAGATCCCCACTGAAGAAACCAAATAATTCCATCCAAAACCACCTTTGGCATGGGCACTGCTAAAATCAAAATTATCAGTGGAAACAAAACCTTTTTAAATCCAAACCATCCCCAGCATACAATAAATGCTCCATAAATTATAAAAACTGTTCCTGCTGATTTGATGGACACGGACAAAACCGGATCATTACTTTTAATGAAAATTGATAAGAAAGTAATCATGACTCCAATTGTCAATACGATAAGACCTGAAATAACATGCCCGTTTTCATTTTTAAATGAGTCTCTCGACCACCAGAGGAAATACCCGCTTACAAGCGGAATTACACAGATATGAGTATATGCACTGTTTTTTGAAATAAGCCCGATTAAATCTTTTAGCTCATTTCCAAAGAGGAGCAAAGAAATAACTGCCAGACTGAGAAACAGAATGATTTTACCACGATTTGTCTTTATTAATCTGTTATTCATAACCTTTTCCCGGGTGAAGTTTGGATATCAGTTATCTTTTATGGTAGTTTCCTTATCCAGTGTAATAGAATGTTTTTTCAGCAGATCATAAATTGTAGGCCGGCTTACACCAGCAATTCTTGCAGCATCAGAGATATTAAAATTTACCTGACGTAAAACATTTATCAGAAACTCTCTCTCAAAAACATCACGTGCTTCTTTCAATGTCAAATCAGTTGCAGACGATGCGCTCAGTAAGAGATCCTCTGGTTCAATTATTTGATTCACACATGTTATTGCTGCACGACTAAGCTTGTTTTCCAGTTCTCTTACATTTCCAGGCCAGGAATAGTGTAAAAGTGCATTTTCGGCTCTCAAGCTTAAAGATAATTTATTTAAACCGAATTTTGTACGGTATCGTTCTACTACAGAGTTTGCAATTAAAAGAATATCATTACCCCTGTTTCGTAAAGGCGGCACATCAATCTGAAATTCACTCAACCGATAAAACAAATCATTTCTTAGACCTCTTTGCGAAGACTGATTAGTAATGTCTATGGCATTGGTAGCAGCAACAACTCTTACATCAACTTTACGAAGCTCTGTTCCTCCCAGGCGCTGGACCTTCTGATCTTCCAGGAATCTCAGAAGCCTTACCTGAAGATTTTTTGGCATTTCCCCAATCTCATCAAGCAACAATGTCCCCTCATGTGCGATCTCCAGCAATCCTGTTTTATCAGTATTTGCCCCTGTAAAAGCACCTTTAACATATCCAAACAACTCAGATTCGATAAGATTTTCAGGTATGGCACCACAATTAATTGGGACAAATGCACCATTACATCGTTTGCTGTGATAATGAATTGCCCGGGCACACAGATCTTTACCAGTACCACTTTCTCCGGTAATCAGTACATTAACATCTGTTTCTGCAATACGAGGTATCAGTTCAAAAATTCGCAGCACAGGCTCACTTGCACCTATCATGAAGATGTTGCTTTCAATCTGAAGCTTTCCCTCGTTTTTCGCTGATCCAATATCAATTTTTTCCAGAGCTTTAATCCGTAATGCCCGCTCAACAACCACAAGCAGATTATCAATATCAACAGGTTTTACCAGATAATCAAAAGCTCCCCGCCTTACCGATTCCGGCCCAAGCAAATCAGATGTATTCGCTGTAATTACAACTATCTTTGTTGTTCTTTCTATTTCAATAATTAAATCTATCAATTCCAGACCTTTATCGGGGATATTATCGAGTCCCATATCCAGCAGAACAATTTGTGGCTTATACTGTTCAACCAGTCTCATGCATTCATTGGAATCGCCAGCCTCATAAACCGTATAATCTGAAGAGAATGCCCATTTCATCTGTTCTCGAAGACCATTATTATCATCTACAATTAGCAACGTGTTCATGATAAGACCCTCAGGAAAAATTTAATATCTTTAGTCTGATCATTATTTTTCTGTTTTACGCAATTTTGATCAAATTTTACATGATTTCCCGGTTTATTACAACAAAATGCAAAAAAGGGTACCCCGTCCAACTTTTGATTCACAAATTACTTTCCCACCCATTTGTTCAACAAGTGTTTTACATTGATAAAGTCCTATACCTATCCCTTTATCTTTGGTTGTAGAAAAAGGTCTGAACAACTGATTTTTCAAAAAGTCTTCATCCATTCCGCAACCATTATCTTCCACAGAAACAACAATCGAATAGGAAGAGAAAAAAGATTCCCTTCCGGGAAACCTTGACAATACCCAATCAGTTGAATTGCCAAGCAAAAGAGCCTTGATTTCCAGCTT
>DATGNN010000459.1:0-2762 GCA_035306725.1 Chitinispirillaceae bacterium
GGAAGGTCTGGACAAATAATACCCTCCTGACAGGACCTTCTGTATACACAGACTCGATAGTTTCTTTATTCATATCTGTTAGCAGGTTTTTCTATCTGTAGTAAATTGAATGCATTTCAGGGCCAGAAGCAGCATTTACACTTTTTTTCATCCAGGATTGTGAATGACAGGCAAGACCTCGAAACATGCTCTCTTTGCCTGGGGTAAAAATAGTAATTGAATTAATATTTCCAAAATGACATTTTCCATTTGAATTTTACGGTTCAATTTCAGATCTCTGCAGTGTATTAGCAGACCAAACCCTGTTATTTAAAAAAAAAACTGGAAAATCAAATTAAATTTGCCCAATAGATCTGCAGTATCGATATTATAATGCTCTGAATCGGGCACAGTTGTTTAATCTGGCAGAAACCGGCTTCAAAAATATCATGAGAACATTAATTGGTTTTACTTCTTTTATCACAGCTTTTTTTCTGATACTGCGTACTGTAGAAAATGGCCTCTTTGCATGCAGCACCAATAGTTTTGTGCCTTATCTGATAATGTTTCCTGGCACACTCGCAATGATAATTACGCTTCTTTTTACCGCAGACAAGATCAATTTCTGCCTTTTGAACATCCCATACCGACCGGTTTTTATTGTATCGGTGAGCTGTTCCACACTTTCGACCTTGCTGCTGGTTTTCGGCAACAGCCTTACTGATCAGGTTAACACATGGGAATTACTCCCCCACTATCTCCTTTTTTTCCAGTGGATACCTTTTTTGATTATTGTTGCAAACAGATTCAGGAAACTCAAGGACACGTGAAAACCAAAGCCATGTGATACCTGTTACAGCAGCAGTGATGCTCCCGGCGCAGCTTCATCGTAAATCTATCGACTCCATTCATGACCATTAATGTCCACAACAAATTGCTGTATTCTGGTTTATTGAAGGTATTCATTTATTTATTTTTAATATCAATCACTTTTTACTATATTATTTAAACAGTTTAATCCTATTCACATATAATAAGGATTCATTTCAATGAAAAAACTGCCTTTTCTAATCCTTTTTCTAAGTATTTCTGCATATTCACAATATTTCACTACCATCTCCGGCGGCCTTTCATTAGCAATTGGTGATGAAAGCGAATACTTAAAACCTGGTCCCTTTGCGTCATTTGAATCGAATGTACTCCTGAATAAGCATTTTGGAATCGGGGGGCATATTGAATATAACTGGATCATATCAGATACTTCGAAAGTTATAGCCGATAGAGGGGGTTATCATATATTCGATATCGGTTTGGTTCCAAAATTACACATCCCGGTAAACAGGGATTTTAATTTCAGCTTTGAAATTGATCCTGCCTATCTTCTTATTCTGGCTTATGCAGAAATTGAAGATGAAGGCACAATATCAGAATCTGCGTCGGGATTCATGATAACTTACGGAACCGGAATAACTTTCAGAAAGCTTTCTCTGGCTTTCAAGATAAAAACCGGCTATTTCACAATTGATAATGGCTACGACGACAGTCTCAACAACATGAATCTGTTAACATTTTCAATCGGATACAGGTTTCAGTGATAACCCTCGAAAATTCCACAGTACACAGACAATCCTGATCTCTTTTTTCACCTCAGATCAGGATTAATATTTTAAAACGTTTAACCTGAAATCAGATTCCTCTACGCGAGTCTTTTTCGCGTACATTAGCAAAAGAATCAGATCCAGAAGTTTAATACTCATTTATGCACGACTACGACAACGACAACGATTGTAGTTTTTTTTCTTCATTCTTCATTCTTCATTCATAATTCATAATTCACCATTCATAATTCAAACCCTTTCTGCACAATGCCGCTATGCAGCTCATTCCCGCACTGCGGGACAAGTTGTAAATTAATCGTCTCCATTCAGGTTTAATTCATTTACCTCTTCAATATATCCTTCCAAATACTTATTTTTACCTCTCCCCGGTTCAATGAAAAATATGGATATACGTAATCCGATACCTTAACCGGGTTGTTTTCAAGGAAGGACTTCTCTTTTATGGCCAAGGTTAGACGGATCTTTGTAGAAAAGAAAAAAGGTTATGATGTAGCAGCACAGGAAATGTTCAATGATTTGCGAAATAATCTGGGAATCACCAGTCTTGACCGGGTCCGGCTTCTGAATCGATACGACATTGAAGGAATTTCGGATGCAGAGTACGAAGCAACCCGCAATACAATTTTTGCCGAACCACCTGTTGATGATATATACGATGAAGAACTGCCGATTGGAAAAACTGAACGAATATTTGCAATAGAATATCTTCCCGGACAGTATGATCAAAGGGCCGACTCGGCTGCTCAGTGTATTCAGGTAGTCACACACGGAAACCGCCCATCAATTGCAACTGCCAGAATAATTATTCTCGAAGGAGATATCAGTGATGATGATTTTTCGAGAATCAAATCATACAGTATCAATCCGGTAGATTCACGCGAGGCATCCTTAGAGAAACCCCAAACCCTTCTAATGGAAATAGAAATACCCCCGGATGTGCCTGTTCTTGATCAGTTCATTTCGTTTGATACTGATGCTCTTGAAAAACTGAGGCTGGAACTTGGTCTGGCAATGCGTCTTGAGGATTTGAAATTCTGCCAGGATTATTTTAAAAATACCGAAAACCGGAACCCTACCATTACAGAAATCCGTATGCTCGATACGTACTGGTCCGACCACTGCCGTCATACCACATTCCTTACAAAATTCAACAACATACAGTTT
>DATGNN010000460.1:0-2956 GCA_035306725.1 Chitinispirillaceae bacterium
CGACTTTTCATCTTAGGCATTTTTCTCTCCCATATTCAAAAAGTTGCCGGTTTTCAAAACTATTAGCCTATTCTGATTTTTCTTTTTTTCGTTCTGTTTCCTGTTTACGATTAAACTCATTGATTTTTATCTTATCCGGAACATATATGGAGGTCATGTTTCGGCCCTCCATTTTGCCCGAAACTTCTATTTGAGCAAGATCCGACAGACATTCATCCATACGTTCGAGCACCCGTTTACCAAAATCAATATGAGTAATCTCTCTTCCCCTGAAAACTACAGTTGCTTTTACCCTGTCTCCTTTAAGGAGAAATTTTCGGGCATGATCCTTTTTAAAATTAAAATCGTGTTCATCTGTTTTAGGGTGCAGTTTAATCTCTTTAAGATGCACCACATGCTGCTTCTTTTTTGCCTCTTTTGCCTTTTTTGATTTTTCGTATTTGAATTTACCATAATCCATTATTCGGCAAACAGGCGGATCTGCCAGAGGTGCAATTTCCACCAGATCAAGCTTTGCTTCATTAGCCCGAATAAGAGCTTCAGATACGGTCATGATTCCAACCGCTTCACCAGCAGCACCAATTAATCTTATCCTCGGCGCTCTTATTTCATTGTTAATCCGTGTAGAGTCTTCTCTTTTTTGCGGACGAAATCTATTAATAAGGACCTCCTTTAAAAGTTATTATTAATGTCCAAACCCGGCTTATTGTAGTCAGCTAACAAACTGATAAACTCTTTCAGCGGCCTGGAGCCAAGATCACCTTTGCCATGCAGACGAACTGAAACTGAATCTGATTCCTGTTCTTTTTCACCCACAATAACCATACATGGGATCTTCTTAACTTCCGCATCACGTATTTTATATCCGACTTTTTCACTTCTGTAATCAATTTCCGACCTTATACCTCTTTGTGCAGCAATTTGGTTAACCTTGATCGCATACTCGTTAAAACGATCTGAAATCGGTATTATCTTCAACTGAACAGGTGAAAGCCATAATGGCAAAGCACCACCATAATGTTCAAGCAGTATACCGATAAACCGTTCCATGGAACCGAAAAGAGCACGATGAATCATCACCGGACGTTTAAGCTGCCCGTCCACATCGGTATATTCCAGATCAAACCGCTCCGGCATACTGAAATCAAGCTGAATTGTACCGCACTGCCAGCTGCGATTTAAAATATCCTTTATATGAAAATCAATTTTAGGTCCATAAAATGCACCATCACCTGGATTAAGCTGGTACTCAAAATTCTGTTTCTCAAGTACATCCTGCAAAGCCTTTTCCGCTTTGTCCCAGATTTCAATAGATCCAATATAATTCTGTGGCCTGGTCGACAGTTCTATTTTGTAATCCTTAAACCCGAATGTTTTGTAAATTCTCATTATAAAGTCAATAACATCGCTAATCTGATCCTTTATCTGTTCCGGCGTACAAAACAGATGCGCATCATCCTGAGTAAACTGTCGAACTCTGAAAAGTCCATGAAGCACACCGGCTTTTTCGTGGCGATGTACAAGACCAAATTCAAAAAAACGGATCGGGAATTCACGGTAAGAATGTCCAGAATTTTTGTAAATTAGAAGATGCCCCGGACAATTCATCGGCTTGACAGCATGCACAGTTTCGTCAATGGTTGTGAAATACATGTTTTCGCGATACTTGTCCCAGTGGCCGCTTCGATGCCATAATTCCTCATTCAAAATAATCGGAGTCTTGACTTCCCTGTATCCTGCCCTGAGATGCTCACAACGACTGAAATCAAGAATCTGATTGTAAAGCACCATACCGTAGGGATGCCAGAAAGGAAAACCGGCTCCCTCCTGATGAAAAGAAAAAAGATCAAGCTCTTTACCCAGTTTACGATGATCCCGTTTCTGAGCTTCCTCAAGAAGCCTTAAATATTCATCAAGCATGGACTGTTTTGGAAACGAAATTCCATAGATCCTTTGCAGCATTTTATTTTTTTCGCTGCCACGCCAGTATGCACCTGCTATTGATAAAAGTTTGAATGCTTTAATAATGCCCGTATTCGGTATATGAGGACCACGGCAAAGATCTTTCCAGCTATCCTGAACATACATGCTCGGTGATCCTGCAATGTCTTCAAGAAGCTCCAGTTTGTAGTTTTCACCTTTATTACTGAAATATTCGTAAGCTTCTTTAACCGATACTTCTTCCCTTTTAAATTCTAATTTTCTTCCTATTATTTCTTTTGCCTTTTTTTCAATTGTTTCAAGATCCTGTGGCGTAAAAGGTTTCTCCACATCAAAATCGTAGTAAAATCCGTTTTCGATTGATGGGCCTATTGCAATTCTGGCAGAAGGAAAAAGCTCCTGTACTGCCTGGGCAAGTATATGTGAAGAAGAATGCCAGAAAACCGATTTACCCTCAGATGTATCAAAAGTGATAATCTCAACCTGATCATTTTCATTGAGAGAACGGGATAAATCAGATAATTCTCCATTGATTCTGGCTGCAACTGCAGAGCGTGAAAGCTTTGGACTTATTGCCCTGGCCAAATCAAAGGCTGTAGAATTATGCTCTATATTGATATTTTTATTGTCCGGTAATTTTACATTCATAGATTTTAAAATCCAGGATTACTGGTTATCAAACCAGATATATTTCTAAATACAATATGCCACCTTCCGTCCTCTCTTTTTTTGTGAGGCTGGAACGAGGCAAAACTGGGCGATACTGGATTCGAACCAGTGACCCCTACCATGTCAAGGTAGTACTCTAACCATCTGAGCTAATCGCCCTGAATATTAAAATTTTGACCATCCGCAGGTTCCGCCTGCATAACCTGTGCAAATATGGTAGTCTGCCAGAAAAAAATCAAGATGGCAAGTCCATAAAATACGAAAAACTCGTAGAAAAAGTCAAAATAAATATTTAAGTTAACTGGCTCCTGTTCAAAATAAATCAATTGAACAGGTGTCCAGAGAT
>DATGNN010000461.1:0-3258 GCA_035306725.1 Chitinispirillaceae bacterium
ACAATGCAAAAGTCACTATCAGAAAATCATATGGTTTTCGTCAATATGAAACGTTGAAATATGCCTTATATCACAAACTTGGAAATCTTCCGTTACCGGAATGTACCCACAAATTTTTCTGACGAGGCATTTTTCTTTTTATATTTGCTGACATAATTAAACAGACAGCATATTTATTAAACCAGTTCATAAATAATATGTTTTATAAAAATTCAAATTAAATCCAGCCCTCTTATCTGTGATATTAATCCAGCCCTCTTATCTGTGATATTTTATATTATTTTAAATTCAATAATATAAAAAAATTGAAACGTTTAATTTTAAAAGCTTTTAATAATATAATATTCGGAAAACACTACACAACAAAATTTTTTAACTATCATTAAATAAATTATAATTTTATTTGATTCAGTTCTGGTAAAAACAGAATTTGTAAATAACAATAGAGTTTTTTGATTTTTCAAAATTAATTTGCGATCTATTTTCAAGCTGCTTATTCACTCGTTACTTAAAAACGGTTTGGTGATGAGTTTGACTCTTTTCTTACTGAACAATAAACAAAATCAGTGGCTTAGAAACAGAAGCGGTTCTTTATTCAGTTCGGTTGTAGCTTTAGTACGTAAGTTCCTTTTGACAGAAATGCAGGAATTCTGGAAATAAAAGCATTCCCATTTGTTTCCCAAACCTTTTTTTCCATTGAGTGAGAAAAGATATAGTTGCAGTTATCATTGATGGATGTTTTTCATTTCGGTAAACCGCAATGTTATCGAAAACTTAATGAGTACTCTTTTCTGCAGCAATGATACCTGCACCCAAAGCAATAACTGTTTGTGGATTATCAGGTATAACAACATCCGTTTCAAGTTCCTGCTGTAATAAAACTCTCAGTGCAGGGTTTAACGCTCCACCACCAACAAGATATACAGGAAAGTTTAATGATGATATTCTTTTGTACATACTGGTGATTTTTTTAATTGCACTATAATGAACTGCCAAAGCAATATCTTCAGGAGATTCATCACGATTCAGAAGTCCGATCACTTCCGATTCAGCAAAAACTGTACATAAAGAACTGATAATAATCTTTTTTTTACCTTTAAGAGCAGCATTGCCGAATTCTTCAATTTTATACCCCAGTTTTTGAGCCATTATTTCAAGAAACTTACCTGTTCCGGCTGCACAACGGTCATTCATCTCAAATTTAGCTACTTTTCCGTTAGTATCAAGTGTAATTGTTTTCAGGTCTTGTCCTCCAATGTCAATTATTGACCTGACATCATTTGAAAGAAATCGCGAACCGCATGCACATGCCTTGATTTCTGTTACTGAAGGAATCCCTTCTTTTTCGAGAAGATGTCGCCCGTAACCTGTAGCAACTGTTGGAATGTTCTCATGCTTTTCAATAAGTTTTCGTGCAATGCGGGAAGGTCGGGAAGTAGCATCCACTACTTCCCATTGTACAATTTTATTATCAATCAGCAAAACTGTTTTAATAGTTCTTGAACCGATATCAATACCGAGACTTTTCATGTCAATCAATTATCCTTTCAACAAACGCCTCGATGCGTGTTTTCAACTGACCGTTATCTTCCTGGCTGTAATCGGTTTCTATACGGAGCGTGGGGATACCACTGTCTTCCAGTTCTTTTTCAATGTTAAAAGATTCCATAAGGTAAGGAGTGCAGAAATTAAGACTATATAAAATTATTCCATCTGCCTTGTATTTTTCAGCCATTTCTTTGATATGCTCAAGTCGTTGAGAATTGGGAGTAAAAATTGCGCAGTCGATTTTCAGGTATCTGTCAACAATGGCATCCATAAGTTCATTAACAGTTTCTCCTTCTGTGGATACCTCACCCTGAAAACCACGTTCACCGACACAAGATTCTTCACCAACAATAACAGCATTCATGCCTTCAATAATGGAGGGAACTTTCCAATTGGGAACAGCCATAGGGCACCCTGATAAAAGGACTCTGGTTGTGCCAGTTGGGTGCACACCTGAATTTTCATTAATCCTTGTTTCGAGCTCGTCGCAGATTTTGTGAACAGATTCCGTAAATCTTACAGGATTATCATAGAAATAAACCTGGTTTATTAGTAAACTGTCAAGACCGCTGATTGGTGCTGGGTCTGCGTGACGCAATTGGGCAAGTCGTTGAACTGCAGCTCTTTTATTATTTACAATAGTAATCGCTTTTTTCAAAGATTCGATGGTTATGGTTTTTCCGCTCAATTCTTCAAGCTTTGCCATGAGTTTCAGGTATTCACTTTTCAACAATACTCTTCCTTCGGCGGTTTTCATCTGGGGCATGTCCATAGCATAAAAGTTGGGGACAAGGTTGTTCAGTATTTCGTAGGCTTTCTTTTTTCCGTCACAGGTATTTTCGCCAATGACCATATCGCATGCTTCAAGATATGGGCAGACCTGACCGATCTTGAAACCAAAAGTCGATTTAATAAGAGCACAGGTATTTCTTGGGAGGATTTTTTCAACTTCTTCAAGTACGAAATCGGCTCCGGCGCAAAGACCTACCATAACACCATCAACGGCAATAACCAGTTCTTCGGGCACAAAGGTGCAATAAGTTCCAATAATTTTACGTCCTTCGCGTTTGGCATCCATAAGTTCCTTTATCCTGAGGCCGTGTACTTCCGACATTACAAAATCAAAATAGGCCATACCTTCAGGACGATTTTTCTGTTTCATGAAAATATCACTATACGATTGCGAAAGAACCCCAAGAAGTTCATCATGAGCTTCGAGATTCAAACCAAGTTCATTCCACATTGGACGATAATCAACAGTTGCTTCGGACATACAAGCCGCCTTTCTTTGAAATAATTAGCTTCAGTAAACAGTTTCCTGTTTAACCATATTTTATTCAATTGTTACTTGCAAATATCTAGAATGTGTGATTTCTTTTTTTCAACTCTTCCGATTATGGCAGCTTGTAAATTACCGTGTTCATGAAGATCTCGAAGGGCTAATCCCACGTTTTCTTCGGAAACCGCGAACAGCAACCCACCGGAAGTCTGTGGATCAAAAAGGAGCATTTTCAGGTTGTAGTCAATACCGTTTTCAAAACAGCAGTATTCTTCTGCAAAACGCTGATTCCGAAACGATGCTCCAGGGATACAACCCATTTCAACAAGCCGGTAAGCATCATCAAGTAACGGTACATCTTTAGCAAAGATCCGGAAACTCACATTACTTGCCTTTGCCATTTTCATTGCATGCCCAAGCAGGCTGAATCC
>DATGNN010000462.1:0-11228 GCA_035306725.1 Chitinispirillaceae bacterium
ACAATGCAAAAGTCACTATCAGAAAATCATATGGTTTTCGTCAATATGAAACGTTGAAATATGCCTTATATCACAAACTTGGAAATCTTCCGTTACCGGAATGTACCCACAAATTTTTCTGACGAGGCATTTTTCTTTTTAGATGTCAATAGTAAAAAGGATATCAGGTCGATCTGAAGACTTAGAGCAGGCTGCACAAGTGCAGCCGTTCGGATTATCATCTGTTTAGAACACGACAGGCTGAGTATTTTTTTCTCTGCAATTAAGCGACATATCCCAGTACTGTGCTTCTCCATGTGCAATCCGGAAAATGAATAATTCTCCCTCTGGAAAAGCCTTGAAGACATCATGAAGCCACGGGCGATCTTCAAGAAGCTTCTCTTTCAGGGATTGTTCGTTGACTTGTTCGATTTTTCCGGTGATCCGTACCATCTGCATCGATCCCATACCATCACCAGTATTCAAAAAACCCAGTTCCACTTTGGGATTATTTTTCAACTGCTCAAAAAGCCTTTTCTGCGTACCGGTGTGAAAGTAAAATCCACTTTCATCGGCAAACCACATTGCCATTGCACGTAAATGGGGTTGATCGCCGACACTGGTGCCCAGCCAGGTAGTAGGATTCTGATTAACAAATTCTCTTATTTCTTCCATGGTTTTCATGTATACCTACCTCCTCGGTTGCAAGAAAAGTTATTCGTAAAAAAAACAGTTTTAAACCATTCTTTGAGTTTATAAATGACACAGCACCCTTTAAATTAGCGGATTTCGAACCTCTGTTCAGCATATCTCAAAAGTGATATATTCAAAGAGCAGTTGACTTGATAAGCAAAGGGGGCAAGGTATTCACTCCATAAGAATCGTCTGTTGCAGATTAAAATAACACAAAATTGAATAATTACACTTTCGATATCTGATCGAAGATTATTGTTTTTCTGCTGTAAGGAAGCTTTTCCGGTAGTCCGAGGGCGAAATTTTGAATCCCCGGGTGAAACACTGATAAAAATAAGAAGAACTGTTGAAACCACAATCCAGTGCGATTTCACTGAGAGACTTTTCATTTGCACGCAGCATCCGCTTGGCATATTCCAGGCGGGTCATCATTATGTATTCGATTGGCGACATCAAGGTTTGCTCTTTGAACACACGTGAAAAATGGGATGAAGAAAGATTAGCCACACGGGCAAGATCCTCTACTGAGATTTTTTCTCCATAATGTGAATTCAGGTATTCCAGAACCCGTGTAACAGACATACGAAAATGAAATTTCGTGTTGCTTTTATTAACTCCAAATAATTGCCGGATCAACAGATGGGCGATTTTGAGTCCCCCGGCATCGAGTAACTGTCTGAAACCCGGAGCTGCTTCCTCATAATCGGTCATGAATTCCTTGAGAGCATCCACTAACCTCTGATTAATTCTGCAGGTCATCCCGGAAGTCAGCGCGTTCAGGGATAAATTGTATTCAGCAAGCTGTTGCCGCAGAAATTGAGTGTCAATCACCACGGCTATATAACGGGCAACCGTTTCGGATGGAAGCTCCTGATGCGGCTCGCTGGTAGACAGCACGAATACTGTAGATGGATCAGGTACGATAATTTTTCCCCTCAACCGGATTCTGCATTTGCTGTCAAAACAGAAAATGAAGGACCAGGCAGGGTGAGTATGATCCTGTGTGATGGCATAACCGCATTGACCAGCAACCGGCATAAAAACCCCTACCCTGTCATTTACCGCATAATCAACATACTTGAGCTGTTCGACAGTAATACAACCAACCAACTGACGAATCTTGTCGAGATCTTTCATATTTGAAAAATAAATTACATTTCAGATAAATGAAACCTTTTGAAATGGACTCATCCCCATTACACAGAAATTAATTTAGAAAACGTTTACATGCACTATACCACTACCAGCTTCATTGAGGTCGTATACAATTATAATTTATAAGGAAAATGGTTTTAATGTTTAAAAGAAAGTTTTAGAATGGATTGATATTTGCTTTTTCTTTTCTGATAAAAAAAGATGAATGCAAAAACGCACTATTATTATGAAATTCCTGAAGAGAGAAATCCTCAGATTATTCTTTCCGATATCTGTATTTACGGGGCCACTTCGGCAGGTATATGTGCAGCAGTTCAAGCGGCAACAATGGGAAACAAGGTTACAATTTTAGCATTCAACCGACATATCGGGGGTATGACCACATCAGGGCTTGGAGCAACCGATGTAGGAAATAAACATGTCATCGGCGGTCTGGCCAAAAAGTTTTATGAGGAAATTGGTGCCTGGTATGGAACTGATAATGAACAATGGTTTTTTGAACCTCATGTAGCCTTAAAAATTTTCTCCAACTGGCTTCAAAATAAAAGCATCTCCCTTTATACCGAATGCAGACTCAAAGGAGTCGAAAAAGCCGCAAACAGAATTATCTCGATACAGGTAGAAAAAGGCACCATATTTAAAGCTTCGGTTTTTATAGATGCCAGCTATGAGGGTGATCTAATGGCTAAAGCTGGAGTAAGCTATACCATCGGAAGAGAAGGTAATGAGGTTTACAATGAGCTTTATAATGGTATCCAGTATACCACCCATCATAACTTTAAAATGTTTGTAGATCCTTATCGCAAAGCAGGTGATCCTTCAAGCGGACTGCTCCCTTTCATCGATGATAACCCCATAGGAGCACAGGGACAAGCCGATGATCGAATTCAGGCATACAATTTTCGCTTATGCCTCTGCAGCAACCCCAAAAACAAACTCGAATTCAGTAAACCGGAAAATTATGACCCACAAAACTATGAAATTCTCTACCGTTATATAAGTAGCGGAATCTTTGACCTGTTTGGCCTTACCAGAGCTCTTCCTGACCAAAAGGCTGATCATAATAACTGGGGTGCTTTTAATTCCGATTTCATTGGTGGTAATTACGACTGGCCAGAAGGTGATTATAAAACCAGAGAACGAATCTTTCAGAACCATTATAATTTTCAAATGGGAATCTTTTATTTCTGTGCCAACGATCCACGTCTTCCTTCTATTGTTCGAGAAAAAACTCGACATTGGGGGCTGGCTACAGATGAATTTGCAGACAGTGGCAACTGGCCACAACAGCTTTATATCAGAGAAGCTCGCAGAATGATTTCCGATTATGTACTTACCGAAAACGATGCCATAGGAAGAGGATCAGTGGAAGATTCCATCGGAATGGGTTCTTACCGGATGGATTCCCACAACTGCAAACGGGTCGTACACGCCTCCAGAACAATTAATGAGGGTGATATAGAATTGTCCCCCTTATCTCCTTTCCCTATCCCCTACCGAACCATAATACCCAAAAGAACTCAATGCTCCAATCTGCTGGTTCCTGTATGCATTTCTGCCTCACATGTAGCCTATGGTGCAGTTCGCATGGAACCGGTTTTCATGATTCTGGGTCAATCAGCGGGTATCGCTGCATCACTGGCATTGAAAAAAAATGGTGTTGTGCAGGATATTTCTTATAGCGATCTGGAACACAATCTGCACCAGGAAAACCAATTCACCTTTGAGCGGGCTGAAATAAAAAAATACCGTATCAGCTCAGAATCTGGTTCATCTGCAATTTCGTCGGAAGCAAAAGTGTAAAATTGGGTTTTATGATCGTCCGACAATGCGAAGAAGCCAAGAATAAAAGAGGTATCGCATTATATGAACATCAGGCATACACCTTTACCTTTGCTTTTCCCGGCGTAAACCATCATTCGTCAACGTTTCCGTATCCATAGAGGTGTCAAGCCCAAGCCACTCCCTGAATTTTCGAACTGAACAGTAAGGTAACTGTGTTTCAATAAAGCTTCATGAAATTTGGGGCCAGTTCATAGAGCAGATCTATCAATGTGTTATGGAGATAATGCGACAATTTGTTTACGTCTCAGTAAACGAGAAAGCAAAACTCACCAAAAATAACCACCAAATTCAAGTGACTTGACCGGATGGATGGGGCGACACAAGATACGGAAAAATTATTTCCACAATCTATCTGCAACTGATAACATCATGTTTGGCCGGTCTGACACTCCCGTTAAAGATTTTAATAAACTTTACAGGAGTGTGAGCCAGCTTGTCAGTTTATTATAATAACCAGGGGATGGTAGTGATATTTATTCTTTTGTTAATTATGGTCCGATTTCCGTTTTTAACTCTCAGTATAAATGTTCCCTTTGGTGCAAAAGAGTTAAGAGTGATACTATGTATTCCTGATCCTAAGTTCTCTTTGCGAATCATTTTGCCTCTGAGATCATAAAAAGAAACACTACAGTTGCTTCCATTGGAGGCAGCCAGTCTTAATGTGTTTCCTTCAAGTATAGCATTTTCCTCATTTGCCAAAAGCGCATGGGAAACAGAAACTGGAGGTTTTACTGTAACTGTCATGGTAGATGTACTCTGTGCACCACAAGTGTTTGTGTAAGTGGCAACATACTCTCCGGACTGATTAGCCTGAATTGAGGTAATTGTGACAGTCCGGGTGTTTGCAGAAAACCCATCCGGTCCACTCCAGCTCCATGAACCTCCTGAAACCGGATGTGGTCCGAATTCAACTTCATCCCCCTGGATCACCGTAACATCGGAGATTTCCTGCCAGGAGCCATCATTGACCCGGGCATTGGGCGTAATAGAAGTAGGGATGCATTCACTGTCACACCTCCTGCTTACGTCGGCATAGCTGCCCGAACCGGAAACTGATACGGATGACTCGCTACAACCAGCCTTAACGCTGCAATTAGTTCCGTTTTCTATCCAAATACCAATATCAGAACATTCATAAATTTCTGCATTGTTCAAATGGCAATTAACAGTAGGTCCTGATTGAACGATGAAAAATCCCCTGCCACAACGATCTGCCTTAAGCTTGTTCGTAATAATGTTATTACATGCGTTTGCATAACGCAAACCGGCATATCCCTGTCCCCAGCTACAGTTGTATGCATCTACTGTAGCAACAGTTCCGTTATGTGTTTGGTTATACAATACACCACAACCACCAGTGTTTCGGGCAGTTATTGTGCCTTCTATAATCATACCGTCAATGCTATAAGTCTCAAGACCATGTGATCCACAATTTTCAACGTGAATATCCTTCATATAGAGGTCGTAAATTGTGTGATTCCACGGATTGCTCGTCCTACTGTCAATACGAATGCCAATCCAGTCAATGTCAATTGTTTTCACATTTACAAAACGCAGGTCACTGGCTGCACTACTGCGGATACCATAGCCTCCCACAACATTTCTAAGGGTTAAATCGGAGATCTCAAACCCATTATGGCCGTTATTTATAATACCAGAGCCAGTAAAGTTGCAGTTAAGGGTATTGCCATGAAAGCGCAACTTTACACCTGATGCTGACACATTGATTGTCTGGGTAATTGTTCCGCTGACCAAAATATCGATTTCGCGGTTTACACCCATGGTGTTCATAATTGCAACAGCAAGATTACTCGTGGTACCTTGATCTACATTGTCCACACGCCATACGTAGCTGCTTCCTGATTCCCTCACTTCATGTGTGTAGGCCATAACATCATTCATAAACATTGCCCCAAAAGACAATAATAAGACACTGATAACTAATTTCTTAAAAATTTTCATATTAAAACAGGCCTTTCATTTAAGTGTAATTTATCGTAGAGATTCAATATTCAACAAAACGCTCTTAATCCAGTCAGGGTCATCCCTACATAATGAGAAGAGGGGGTCTTTGTGTTGTATATTCTTGTTAATTAATAGAAAACAAGATATAACTAACGAAAAAATTGAGTAGTAAAGACCTTTCTTTGTTGCCCACGACTGTCGATTATTAGTACATATCTGCCCGACTGCACCGTTGAAGTACCAGAGATGTCAAATGCTGGATGATAAATACCAGGTGACTTTATTTGGCACTGTCCAACAAGGCGTCCCTTGAACGTAAACATTGAAACAGTTGCCGGATCATCTGAAAAATAGCGCAAAACTCCGTTATCCGAACTGAAGAGAAACTTATCTGATTGTGAGGTTATTCCCTGGTATAAAGTAAATGGGTAATCATTATCACCTGTTGATACCTTATCTTCAAAATCATCATTGCCATACTCCTGCGACATTGCAGGATAAAGATGAATTTTCTCGTTTGTTTCACGTCTGTTATTTCTCCAGGTGAGAAGGACATCTCTCCAATCGCATGGTTCCCATACAAATGTACCCATTCCCTGATTGTTTGGTAGATCGAAAATAACATCATTAACACTTCGATGCTGTTCAGAATATTCAACTACAACTATCTTCTCATTGTGATTAGCAGCTATAGCGTTAACCATGGACCTCAAATCGCTCACAGTTCCATGCCACTCTTCATAATAGGAAAGTCCGAAGACATCAATACGGTTGACTCCAGCATTTTTCAGACTTGTTAGCCAGTTATTCGGGTTACGCTCTGCAATTGTATGGATCATTATCAGTATGTTCTCATCAACATCCTTTACTCCATCAATTCCAGCATTTGCAAGAGTAGCAAAGTTGGACATGTTGCTGTTTCTGCCATCCGGCCAGATCATACCTCCCACAACCTCATTACCAACCTGGACCATATCAGGCAATACGCCTTCCTGCTCAAATCTTTCGAGGGTTTCTCTGGTGTAAGATCGTACTTTTTCTGTGAGTTGATTAAAATTCAGTTCTCTCCATGACATTGGTTTATGCTGTTTTCCAGGATCTGCCCACGTATCGCTGTAATGAAAATCAAGAAGGAACTTCATTCCTGCATCTTTTACCCGTTTAGCCATTTGCAGGGTAGATTCCAAACCACAATAACCCTGTCTGGAATATGGAGATTCGCTTTCACCAGGAACTGTAGCTGTTGGATCAACAAAAAGCCTCAGCCGAATATAATTGAACCTGTAATCACCAAGAATCTCAAATATATCTTTTACTGTGCCATTGTCTGCATACCTGACACCACCAGCTTCCCTTTGTGGAATCCATGAAATATCAGCTCCCAGAATGAATGGCTCTGATCTCGAAAAAGTGTTTGACACAAAACAACAAAAAAGTATCAATGAGATTTTTACCAAATTATTAATCATTTTGCATTTCTCCTGTTTTGGTAACATGAACAGATTTATTTGTAAATATATACAAGCTTGTTTTCTTCCTGTTGATTCATAAAACTCAGTCTGATCCAGGAATCAGAACGGATCACAGAGCAAACCCTGACTTCATCGATAATGCCGGTAAAATTCCTGGAAAATTTCATATTGCCATGGGTTCCAATTGTAGTGTTTTCACCTGCTCCGGCATATTGAATTGGGACGGAAGCTGTTTCTGAACAGCATAACTGTCCGTTTATAAAAAATCGATGTTCCAGTGTCTGACCGTCAAATTGATATACCAGAAAATTCCAACCGGTTTTTTGCAGAAATATTCCAGATCCAAGGAACTCATGAGTCACAGTGTCTGGTGCAGTTGGATCAAATAAATAAGCACCATGGGTTCCCTTACTATTCCAACTGTCATCCATACGGATCAGTGCAGCATCCCCGATAGAGATCACCTCACTTCCAATTATATCAGGCGTATCAAGAAGTGCCCATGCAGACAGTGTTACAGTGCTCAACTCTCCCAGTAAGCTGCTTATTCTGATATAGTCGTCATCATTGCCATGAAATCGTTGGGCTCCACCCAGAATACCACTTGTATCTGTTACATGACCCATCTTGACTCCGGAATGGTTATTGGCTGTAGCATCATCACAACCCTCAGAAAGATGCCAGACTGCAGTGAATCCATCCGCAGTATCGAAAACATTACCAGTTAAAATATTTTGCATGGAATCGGTATTGCCCCAGAACATGCGTAGACTCTGAGTGCTGTTGTTTCCATACACTGTATCAACAAGTATCCAGACAAGAGCCTCACCATTTTCACGATCCCAATGTTCAATTGCAACAGGTAATGGCCTGCTATTTTGATTTGTAATTACAAGGTCGTGACCATCAGATGTAAATTCGTTTAAATTGATGTTAAAATCTGCGAGTCGTAACGCTAAAGGGAAGTTGTAGATATCCTCATCAATATCAGCTCCATTTGATGTGGTATTGAGAAACAGTGTCTGATGAAATATTCCGCTTTCAGGCAGTATCTGTGTTGTCTGATCACTAAGAACTATGGCAGAATTTGACAAACGAAGATCTGATACATCTGAATCAGTTGAAGATAAATAGATTGCAGGCAGTACTCCTGCGGGTACGTGGTCTATTACTGCCCGACCAGCTCCAGGTTTAACATAAGCATGGTATTCGGTACCACTTAGATATACAAATTCTACCGAGTCATGAAAATTGTCTGGAAGGATAATTTCGAGGGTACCTGGTTTATGTAATGTCTGATTCTCGAGAAGAAGAGTATCTTCTGTAAAAGAAATACCCATACAAAGAAGAGAGGTACGACTTGTTTGATTATGTGCCTGAAGATTATAAGTGTTTGTAATACTCAGAGTGACAGAATAATAACCATTACTGTCGGTGATACCCATTGGTACTTCCGCATTATCTTTATTGGGAACATAATCTTGAGGTATGAATTTAACTTCAGTTTTTATACCTGGTGAACCATCCTTATGGATAATATGACCTGTTGCAACAAAGGTGTTTGGTAAATCGGTTCCACCACCAGCGTTTGTTGGAAAGTTACATTGAATTATGCCCATACTTAAGACGATAAGAATACAAAATAAGGGTATTAAAGCATGATAAACAGGTTTGAAATATGCAGTCCAGAAAATATCCTGATTTGGTTTGTTGAACTGTTTTTCTGTAGAATGGTCCTGCATAAATATTTCCTTCAACTTATCTTGTCCAGGATTGATCTGGAGTACTCTTCATCACTGGGAATAGCTGCACATTTAAAGCATAAACAATATTGCAGTTTTCCCCCTTTTCATTACACTCCAGAAATTCTTTGCGTAACTGGTCTACTTTTGTGCAAAACTGTTCATATTTTTCCCGACTAATACCCTTTATAGACATTGAAATATGGCGATCTTCCATGGATAACGTCTCCATTGCATGGAGAGACGATTCTATATAAAACCTTTTTACATCATTTACAACAGCATGAGGCATGCTGGAGTAAGTGATTACTTCCGGGGTATTTGCAGATCGGAAACCTCCATGTTCAGTATCTTGTGTGATAAGCTTCCAGCCTATAAGCTTATCAACTATCCGTCGTATCTCTGCCAGTGGAATAGAGCAGTGGAGAAATGAACGGGAAATCTCTTTTACAGATCCGACATAGCCACGGCTCTCTATATACTCACGAATGAGAGGATATTTCCAGGAACTAAAATATTCTGCTTGGTTGTTTGCAACAATTTTGTTAAGATTCTTTTCTCTGTATTGTGCTAATTTTTTCAGTATGGTAACTTTCATGTCACCTTTTGTTGCATGTTCCTTCTGGACCAGCAGTGAAAAATACTGAGCCTGATCACCAGAGAGTTCCAGCGCGGTAATAAATCCCTGGACATGTTTGAGAGCTAATTTTTTACGTTTTGACAGTATATCAGAAAAATATGCTTGTGATCCGACTCCTGCCAGTTTGATAAAAGTGTTTTGTGTCAGTCTGTATCTTTTTGCATAATCGTACCATGCTCTTAGATAATCAACATAATCATCAAAAACAAAAACAGGTGTAGAGAGTCTTTTCTTTTTCTGAATATTGTGTTTTGCCATTTAGAAGGTAATATAAACAAAAAAGTGAAGGAAAGGGAGAAGAAATTTATATTAAAAAGATAAATAATGTATAAAATCGCATATAAGACATTGTTATTAAATAAGATAATATTTATATGAAAATTAATAAGTGATAATATAAAACTGCACAGATTTATTGTTGGGGAGATACGCATGGTGTTAATTCAGTTAAAAGGTTAGTATTTAATGACTCTGGTTATCGGAGTTATCGTGACTGAAACACTGAAACAGTAAAACTGTTATTTAATAAGTTGCTGAACAAAGTATCGCTGTTTATTAAATCCGTTTTATTATGTATCAAAAAGGTTTTATTTACAGAAAACATATATTCTCCCGGAGTTATTGTATCTGATGCATATTCCGTTTTAAACGGCACCTTATGTATACTTAAACCAAGAGCGTCGCTTCGCTCCGGATCAGGTGCCGTTTGGACCGGATTTGGGTACCGAATAGACCGGAATACGCACCAAAAGAACTCAATGCACCAATCTGCTGGTTCCTGTATGCATTTCTGCATCACATGTAGCCTGTGGTGCAGTTCGCATGAAACCGGTTTTCATGATTCCGGGTCAACCTGCCGGTATTGCTGCATCACTGGCATTGAAAAAAAATGGTGTTGTGCAGGATGTTTCTTATAGCGATCTGGAACACAATCTGCACCAGGAAAACCAATTCACCTTTGAGCGGGCTAAAATAATACCGTATCAGCTCAGAATCTGGTTCATCCGAGATCTCTCCGGAAGTTCGCTTAGCCTGTATAGTGGAATCGAGTTGTGTGCTATCAATATGCAATAAAATTCTTTCCAACTCCATGGTACAGATAAACTTCACACCAGCAAGCCTTCATTATCTGTTTGCTAAATCTGCTGTTACCATTTGTTTTTTCGTTTTTTGGCAATATAAACCCCGAATGTGAGATAGAAAGTTTTCTGATTAACAACAGTCTGGCTGTGAAAGATAAAAATTATCATGCTCGCCGAGCGGACACGACCCCCGCGGGAATGCATTGCAGTTCTGTAACTTCCGTTTGGGGGCGTGTGGAAAGCTGTATCTTAATTATAAATTGTGAATTGAGAAATTAAGAGTAATACTATAACTTAATCTTTAGCTGTTTTAACTATGAATTGTATGATTATCTGGATGAAATTCTGACGTAAAGCAGTCATAAAAAACTCCTGTGAAATTATCACAAAAGTAAAAATAATAAACTCACTTAAATTATGTATATATGATTTTACATAGCTGAAAGGTGGCTGGAAATAAATGGAAGTTGTGAAGCCATCGTGAAGCTTTTGTTCAACTAACCGATAAAAATCAAAAAAAAGGCTGATTCCAATTTCTTGAAACCAGCTTTACTGTATTGGTAGCGGGGGCTGGATTTGAACCAACGATCCCGCCACGCGGGATTATGAGCCCAAACGAGATAATAAAATCAAAAAAAGGCTGATTCCAATTTCT
>DATGNN010000463.1:0-2277 GCA_035306725.1 Chitinispirillaceae bacterium
GACTGGTTTTTGAGCTTGATGTAAATAAAGCGATAGAGCTTTTTTCTCATATATTCAGGTCGGTTGAATGGCACAAGGTGGATTCTGTAACACTTATGGCGTTTGAGTTTTATACGAATATCACGTTTGCCAAATTCATAGCTGTGGGTAAACTTGGTGAATATGCTTTTGACAAGGCTAAAGGGTTTTGGGATTGGTTTGATAATCAGAGAAAGAAAAAAGAGGATATAAATGAATCAAAAAAGCAAATCAGAATCAATATTGACAATGCTGAAGAGTTAAGGAATTCGCCGCCCGAGACTTTGGGACATCTTGTTCTGACTATTATGGAGACAGTTGAATCTGATGATTTTGATGCATTTATAAAGATCCTGGAAGCAGCAGAGAGCAGCCATGAACTGAAATGGATAATTAGAAACGCACAGGATAAAATTAAGATATCTTCAGACAGCAGCGATAGTGATAAAGGCAATGCATTGGAAGAGGGGATAAGAAGAGTTCTGGAGTTTGGTGGTTATTTTGAAGAAGATAGGAGAAAACGAAATGGTAATTATCTCAGGTCTATTTTTCAATTGCTTAAAACAGAAATGGTGGTACATGGGTATGATACAAGCATATAAAAATTATTTCCTGATTTTAATTATTTCATTTGTTTATTCTGAAGGCAGTTGGTGGCCAGATAAATGCAATTATTCAGATACAATAATTACTGGTTCTGACACAAGCATTACAAGATATATTTGCAAAGAAAATGGTAGAAAAGAGATACTTAAAGAAAAGAATGGAAAATATCATGGTAAGTATACAGCCTGGTCATCGAATGGGGAAAAAATAGAAGAATTTTCTTATTATAATGATGAAATCGATGGTGAAGTAAAGGGATGGGATACAACGGGGTATTTAATATCACATGCTTTTTATATGAAAGGAAAACCTGTTGGATTGCACAAAGAGTTTTATTCAAAAGATAGTCCTGAAGCTCTTATTAATTACAACGATTCCGGACAAAAACATGGGCTATGCGAGTATTGGCGTGAAGATGGTACCAGAAAAGACAGTATTGTGTATCATAATGGAAGTATTAAAGAAATTAGGGCTTATTATCAAAATGGGACGCCAAGATATTGGGTAAAAAATATTAATATTTACAATGGCAAAAAAATCGAAGCTAGCTACTATGACACAACCGGTAAAATATGTGGAAGAATAAGAGATGGCAATGGAACATATATCCTATTTTCAGATGATGCCAAGGAAAGATGGATCGAAACTTACAAAAACGGTGAAGAAGTTGCCAGCCGGAAATTAAAACCGGATGAGGATCCTGACTGGAAATAAAAGACGTTAACAAGTCAACACTTAACCGTGATTCTGTTGGCAAAATTTTAAAACCTGAAAAATAAGGATGTAAACAGGAAGAATTATTCATTCATGAAAAGTATGTTTTATTTATATTAAAAGTATTTTATCTTAAAAAGTTGGACTTAACTTCATAAATTCCATGAATATACATATAATAACACTTCACCTTTTGAGGAGATGTAATATGAGAAGAATGATTCAATTTTCAGTTTTGCTTATTACAGTATTTGTCATGTTGATAATTTCCTGCAATATGCCTTCCGACCCATTCAAAAAACCATCAAATTCAAAAGTAAGACTGTTTTCAGAAAAAAATGAACAGACAATAAAATTTGGTTCTGAAGTAATGATAGGTGTCTCAATATTTCTTGCAGAACACATTGAAGCTCTTCATGTTTATACCAGAAACAATGGATTGGATACTATTCACTCTTACAGTTCAAATGCCATAGATGACACTCTGTATTTCAATTGGAAATTTATCAAAGAAGGTGTTGACACAATTTTTGTAATCGGAAAACTTAAAGATAAAAGTTACAAAGACAAATCTGATACATTGCCAATTTTTATACTCCCTGCTCCGGATTCTATCCGTTTCGCCTCTATTCCTCAATCCTTTTTTACAGTTACAGAAAATCATGACACACTCCAATTTATAGCATCATCAAGAAGCGAAAAACCTCTCTCTTTTTCTGTAAAATCTCAACCCGCACTCGATACAAATCAACTAAAAATCACACAATTTAAAGATACTGCGTGTGTAATTTTAACAACAGATACAGCCGGAAAATATGAGGTAACCTTATATGCTCAAAGAGATATACTGATCGATTCTGCTGTCGTTAATGTAACTGTTTATGAGCCATTGGTATTCGAATCTGCAGTTTTATCTGATATCATTCCGTTTGGAGATCG
>DATGNN010000464.1:0-6369 GCA_035306725.1 Chitinispirillaceae bacterium
CTTTTACGTTGAATTCGGAAGAGAAAAGTTTATTCAACAAGCTGAATTCATGTTTTTTGGTAAATGATGCCCAGGTCATGGAACTGTCGCATCCTGACATCCCGGCAAGTGCTCTCCATAAACGGGATGGAATTGTTACGATTGGGGTGTTGTGGACTATTGCTGTTGCAGATTGTTTGCGCATGCATGAAATACTTTCCCTGAGTTTCTCAGATGACACGCCGGGACACCAGTTGATAGTACATTTGAAACTGTAATCTCTTTCGTATAATTTTCGGGCAGCTAATGATGAAAGTGAAAGAACTGACGGGCCGCTGAAACCCTGATGAGTGATAAGGATTGCACCTCTCTGTGAAAGCCGGATTTCGGGAACAGAGATGACTATATCTTTAACAGAAACACCTGCCAGCTCTTTTACAGGGTGATCATATAATGAAAAAGAGAAAAGGGATGGTATCTGCTTTTGAATCGAATGGCCCAGATGACGGGATATACCGATTCCTTCAGATTCGATTTCTCCACCGGCTGCAATAAGTAACCTGTCGCAGTGATAGAAAGTGTTATCTGAAAGTTCAAGGTCAAAACCACTGGATGATGTGAATGCATGTTTAATACCGCATTGTTTTCTGATTTTTACTCCAAGCCGCTTTGTTTCGTTGATTAATAAGTCTACAATGGATGATGATGAGTCGGAAACCGGAAATACTCTTCCGTTGTCTTCAGTTTTAAGAGGAACACCCTTTTCGGTAAACCATCTGATAGTATCCGTGGTACCGAAACGGTAAAAGGGAGAAATTAGTTCTTTTTTGCCTCTGGGATAATTCATGGCCAATGCTTTTGGGTCATCAATATTATTTGTTAAATTACATCTGCCGCCGCCGGATACAGATACTTTGGAAAGTACCTGGTCCGATTTTTCAAAAACTGTTACATCCGCATTTCTGTTTATCTGTTTGCATCTTATTGAAGCGAAAAGGCCGGATGCGCCTGCGCCACATATGGAAATATTCATAATCATTAAAAATATATTCATTTCCCGATAAAACCTTCAATGAAACTGATTTAATCATAAATTTTCCGCAAAAGCGATTGTAATAACAGGAGGTTTGTTGCCGGTTCGATAATTGGTCAGGTAATCTGACTTTCCCAGCTCACAAAACCCTTTCCCTGCCAGGTACCCTGAGGGACTATTGTCAATTATTTGTATCTCCATTCAGGTACTTATTGGTTTGAAAATGAGTTTACTCCCTTTTCGATTTGTTAAAAAAATGCATTTGTATAGAAACAACATGAGTTTGGCAAACTTTATGCTGGTTATTTTATCCGGAGAATATTTACAGGCCCGCAGGAATTTAAATGTTGTATGCCCTTAAAAACAGGATGAGTGAATTTAATCGGTCTGAAAAGAAATACCATTAATCAGAGGAATCGAATAATATGCGCAATAATGCGACAGGGAGAATAACCGGTATAATCTTGATTCTGTTATCATTATCATTTGCAGATGGACTTCCGGGAGAATATCTGCTGTCTACACGGTGGAGACAGATATTTCCATTTCAAACACCATTAAATAACCCCGCATTCATGATGGAAGAAGCGTATTCAACCTTGAGAGCAGCGTTTTCAATTTCACCTTTTGGAGTAGCTAACCTTTGGGAAGTGGGTACAGTTATTCCTGTTGATCTCTACAACACTGTCGGATTGAGTTTGATAGGTGAAAATGGGGGAAAACTGAACAACTATTCTTTTCGTGGAAATGAGTTGATAAAGGATGGATCTTCCAGAACGGGAAATTTTTTACTGATGTGTTCTTATGCGATTAATCCCTGGAGAAAAATCTCAATTGGTACCAATATGAATATGGTATACGAGAATAATTTTGGAGATCCGACGTGGGGAGTCGGGTTTGATCTGGGTGTCAGTTATCGTTTGTTATATCATCCCAAATGGGGATACCACTGTTTAGGTGTAAACTGGAAAAATATGGCTGCTCCTGGTTTGAACTGGGACAGAATGCCTTACGCAGCCAAACTTCAGACACATTATCATTTTGTTACTGCCAAAAATAAAGTTGAATTTGATTATCTGATAGGTTTCAGTGACTTTACCTCATCTTCATCATATTTTAATTCCGGAAACAGGAAAATCGATTGGGATATGGCTTTCCAGGTCGGAATAGTGCCTTTGCCATATCTGAAAGTGAAGGCGTTCGGTGGGTTTGATGAGTGGAAAAGGTTTAATAATGCAGGTATGGCATTGGGTTTCAATATTCCTCATCGTGAACGTGAATTCAGTGCATTTTATCAGTATGGAAACAATTTAAGCAGTGATTTTGTCGGTTCACATTCAGTTTATCTGACAGCACAGCTTGGACCTAACAGGGAGGAACTGTTTGCTTTTGGATTGAGAAATGTTGCAGATGTTTCAGCATCTGATCTTTATAACAGGTCAATGGAAATGTATTCTGAAGGTAAATACTGGGATGCATATTTTACATTAAATTTACTTATGCAGCAACACCCAGACTTTTTCAAAACCAATGCTTTACAATACTTCGCGGCTTCAAGCCTGGAAAATCTGGATATGCGGCGGGCAGCAATTACAGCTTACAATGATACAAAAAATCAATATCCCCAAAATCCCTTTTTGCCTGAAATTGAACTTGGTTTAGTGCGATTGTATTATCGTAGCAAAGAATACGAAAAAATGGAAAAAAAGTATTCTGAAATTATTTCCGGCAATCTGCCCGATTCTGTAAAACAATATGCGGCTTACTATATGGGAGAAGCTGAACTTGATCGTGGAAACTACCAAAGAGCCTATGATCATTTAAATTCTGTAAAATCCGGACATGCAGCATATGTGTTTGCACAGCATTCTTTGGCTACAGTTCAGGAATTTATTGACGGAGATAAATCAAGGATAATCCAGTTTCTGAAAAACGTAATTGATGCACCAAATGTTGTTACAAAAGCGCAAAAAGAGATCGTTAACAGGTCTCTGGTACTTCTGGGATATCATTACTATGAACAAAATGCTATGGCAAAAGCTGTTTTAGCATTAAGAATGGTAGAAAAAGGAAGCTTTTATTATGAGGATGCTTTACTTGGATTAGGATGGTCGGCCATTAAATCCAAACAATGGGAAGACTGCATAATTGCTGGTGAAAAGTTATATCCTTATACAAACAAGACAACCGTGAAATGTGAAGCACTGATGATTCAGGCTTATGGGTATGTTATGAAAAAACAGTATGGTACGGCAGAAATGCATCTTCTTGAAGCCTTGAATAAAATTCATAACTATTTCCCTGTAACGCAAAAAAAACTGGATTCACTGGATTTGGTATACAATATAAACAGAAATGACTATGAATTTTTGTCTTTACGGGTTGTAACAGTAGCCAAAGGTGCTGATATCGACAGTAAATGGAAACTGGTTGAAACACTACATCAAAACCAGAAAAACCTGAAACAGAATATCGATAATTTAGTTGGAACCTTTGATGTGCAAAACAGAATTCGTTTTTTCGAAAGTTCTGTTGAAAAATTAAAAGAAGATCTGGAATATGCACTTATTACTGTACAGAGAATTCAAACTGAAAAATATTCCAAAGAAGAAGAAATGGAAAAGAAAAACCGCGATGCTATTTCAAATGAAATTGATAGATTGCAAAAACAGATGGAAACCGCTGAATAGTATGACATTTTGATTTCCAGAATAAAAAAACAGGATCTTATACACAAACATGACAGAGTTTACTGACTGACAACGTACTGATGAAAGGTCGATATGAATGCGTATAACTGGATTGTGCTTTTTGTCCTCGCTCTATCGGCGAATGCTCAAATTATAGATGAAATATCTGTTATAGAGTTTACCGCTGCTTTTTGCTACGATACTGATGCTGACGGGTTTATAGACAGTATCGTGATAGATTACAGAGGCAACAGGATCGAAGATAAGGATTCTGCTGCAATTATGGAATTGTTAACTTTACCGGCCTCAAGAAATTTTACTTTAACCACCTTTTCATCTAATGACAGTTGTCTTATTCTGAGAGTTCAGGAAAACAGGGATATACCAAACACATCAATTTCAAACCAGGATCGAATTGAAGTAGAAGAGGACACAATACCGGATCTTGGATTTGTTCGTGGAAGAACTCTAAGATTAAGGGACAGAATTGCACCGGTAATTATCAGTGCCAGACTCAGGAAACATGATGTTGGTGATGATACGCTGACAGTTACTTTTTCGGAACCTGTCCAGTCGATTCCTCATTCACAGCCATTTGTTTTCAGTAGTCAGGATGGAGTTTATTCTGTCACACTGGAACCAGTGGGATCTGGTAACAGTAATGTATACAGAGGCGTTTTAAGATCACAATCCGGACCGATTGAACAAAATGATTTGATCTGGATTAATGATACTGCATCGGTAATGGATGTTGTCGGAGTTGAGCAAAATAATCCTCAAAATCGCAAAGTACCTCTTCAGGTTGATTCTGGAAATCATCCGGTCAGATTCACTGACGCATTTTATTTTGACCGGGATGCTGATGGGTTTGTTGATGAAATAAGGCTTTATCATACTGGGTCTCTTAATTATTGGGATCGAATGTTCATAAAGGATAAAATAGTACTTCCCGGGTCAAGAAATCTCAGTCTTGTTGGTGATCCGGTTTCTGGTACAAGTGGAATTCTTATATTGCGGGTTGAAGAAAACAGTGATGAACCACGTACAAATATTTTACCTGGAGATTCAATCACGTTTATCCCCGGACAATTGCCAGGTGATGGATACCTTATGCCCGGTTCATTAAAAATCAAGGATCGCATGGCACCTGTAATCCGAAGCGCTCACCTTGATTCTTACGGTAACGGAATTGATACCCTGAGAATAGTTTTTTCTGAACCGGTTGTGGAGTTTCTTTCCATACGCCCTTTTCGCCTGATGAAACCGGACAGTATGGAGTATGAGATTCTGATGTATGAAAATGCAGTTTTTGATCAGAATAAATATACTGCTGCAATGCGATCTGTTTTGTTCGGAAGAGAGTTGCAGGAAGGTGATTTGTTATGGTTACAGGTGTTGACAGTAGATGTATATGATCTTGAAGGGAATCTGCAAAAGGCTGAATGTAACAGAAGGGTAATCCTCTCTATAGATTATCATTTCTCCTGGCGGGTAATTGCCGAAAATAATCCATATGCTAAAGGAAAAAGACAAATGCCGGAGCAGGTTCGTGATGCTTACAGGGAAAGTGGTAAGACCATTCCTGAAGATGGTGTAGTGATTATTGTTGAACCAGACCGAAACATAAGAGAAAAAGTACCTGTTAATGGGACTGTGTCAATTTATGATGCTGTTAATAATATTGTAATAAAAAAACAAAAATTAATAATGGGAACCGACCAGACACGACTGTTTTATGTATGGGATGGCACAAATTATAACGGAAGAAAAGCAGGTTCCGGAACCTATCTCGGAATAGTACGTGTGGTTTACAATAACAAGGAATACAAAAAGCCAATAAATCTCGGCATTAAACGATAATTGTCAGTTTTTTTAAGCCGATAGCTAAAAAGTAATCACCTTTTCTTGAAAACCAAATAACTGTTTTGTGGGATCTGATTTTATAGCCTGATTTTTTTTTTTTTAAAAAGTACACTATTCCCCCCCACCGACTCGAACTCCTGTTATTAATATTGATAATTATAATTGCCTTTTGGAAAGGTGAACAATGTCAGAGCTGTTTAATATCGAAACTGCACTTCGGGCAGGTGCTCTCAGTGGTACAGTCATTTTTGTATTGATACTGCTGGCCAGAAAAATGAAAATATGCTCAATAAATTATTTGATTCTTATTGGATCTGTTTTCACAGGAAAAAAGGATAGTGGGACAGAAATGATCGGATTCATGACACATCTGGTTGCATGTACCATATTCGCAATTGTTTATGCTGTCGTGTTTTCACTTCTCCAGTCTTCAGGGTGGTTTCCGGGGACAATCCTGGCATCTGTACATCTGGTTATATCCAGTACAATCCTTTTTCTGGCTGCACTCGCAAGGCCATCATTACGAAAAGAACTGTGGCCCTTCTCAGAACATCACCATCCCGTCTGCAACGTAGTAATCTTTGTTGTACTTCATTTTGTGTTTGGCATTACAAACGGAATCCTTTATCATATAATCTGAGAGAAGGATAAAATAAAACGCAGAGTTCGCAGAGAGCGCAGAGGTTAAGATAAAGGAGAAAAAAAGGTTTGGAGAGGTGAGAGGAGAAGAGAAAGATAAGAGAGAGGAAAATAAACGCAGAGTTCGCAGAGAGCGCAGAGGTTAAGATAAAGGAGAAAAAAAGG
>DATGNN010000465.1:0-6067 GCA_035306725.1 Chitinispirillaceae bacterium
TTGGGAGAAAAGCACAGTACCAGGCTGATATTGATTCAATACGTCTTTTAATTGAAAAAAAGCAAGCTGAAAACGATTCTCTCTTAAGTGAAATAGTTTCGGTTAAAGCGGGAATTCAACAGCAGGAATTGCTTCAGAATCGATTCTGTCAGATAGTTTTACAGAAATCGAAGCAATTATTGAAGGAAATTTCAAATTTACCTCCTCTTGCAACAAAACAGATCAAGGGAAGTCTGGATTACCTGATAAGCGAAATAACTGCTCAAACTGTTGATAACAGTGAAGCGCTTCACCGGCTGATGCAGATTGTTCATGACTGTAAAGAACTATCTTCAGAAATCGATATAGTGGAAGGTGTTTCTCCTGTTAAAACTCTTCCTGGAACTGTATATCGTCTTAGAATAGGGACCATATTTGAAGCTGTTGTTGATGCAAAAGGTGAGCATGCGTTTGTTTGGACAAAAAATGGAGAATGGCAGGAGTGTGATTCTGATGCAGGTTCAATACTTGAAGCTGTTCAGGTAAGAGGAGGGAAAAAAGTTCCTGTTATGGTAAATCTTCCATTCACAATTAATAGCATGGAGGACAACGATGAAAAATAAAATATCGTTGTTTTTTTTGCTGATTACAACCGTTTTATTTGCAGCAGAATCAGATTTCAGGGAAAAAGAGACTGCACTTGAAAATTTAAAACAGAAACTTCAGGATACCAGAGATTCACTTCACAATGAAATTGCAGCACGATGGAATGCAAAACAGAAAGAGGTTGGGCAGCGTCAGAGAGACAAAGAGGAGCTACAGCAGATTCTGGAAACACAGCAAAAAGCCATAACGGAACTTGCATTGCAAAAGGAGAACGTTTATAGTAACCAGCAACGTCTTGAAGAGCAAAGACAGTTATTACAAGAAAAAAAACAGGAATGGAGTTACAATAAAACTCTTGTTAATGATCTGCTTCAAAAGGAATCGGATGCTGTTATCGGGATGTTTCCTGCAACAATGGAGGTGTACAGGGGGGCAATAGAGGAAATTAAAAGTAAATTCACTAAAGATGGTAATGTCGCAGCAGCGATTTCACAATTCTGGGATGTTGTAAGCAATTCTATAGGTGAATCCAATAAAATCGGGGTTGTAAAGGAAACTGTTTTGCCTGATGGGGAAACATCAAAACTGTTGTCTATCTTACGTTTCGGTGATGTCTTTGGTTATGGTATGGGAGAAGATGGTTCTGTATATGCAATAAATCAGAGTGGAAGAACCGGAGTGCATCGTTATACAATAAAGCGAATCGAAAATTACCAGCTTGAAGAAAAACTGGTGCTATTGCTGCCTCAATGTTTAAAGAATGAAGTACAACAGGTGCATATTCCTGTTGATATTCTTCAGAACGAGAATTCACAGATTTTAACAACAGGTAAAAAGGAAACCTCATTTTCAAAACTCAAAAAATTTATTTATGCTGGCGGACCGGTAATGATACCTTTGTTGCTTATTCCTGTATGGGCTTTAATTCTTATAGTTGTTAAAATAATTCAATTTTCATATAAGAAATTGTTGTTTGCAAAAACAGGAAAAAAAGTGGAAGCTTTGCTTGAAAAAGACGATTATGATGGAGCAAAGGCCTTTATAGAGAAAGAAAAGGGAATTGCTGCAAGAATTGCCCAAAAATGTCTTCATAATACTTCTAATGGAAGAGATGATGCAGAAAAAGGAGTCAGAGAGGTATTGATGAATGAGGCTGCAATTCTGGGGACACATCTTAATACCCTTGCTGTACTTGCTGCAGTAGCACCTTTGTTGGGATTACTTGGAACTGTTACCGGTATGATAAATCTTTTTGAAGTAATTACCAGGTTTGGAACAGGTGATCCAAAAATTCTCGCTGGTGGTATTTCCGAGGCTCTTATTACAACTGAAGCAGGGTTGATAATCGCTATTCCGGTCCTCCTTTTTCACAATTATCTTAGAAACAGAAAAAACAGAATTGTTATTGATTTGCAGTTGCATGCGCTTCGTCTACTTAACAAAATATATGGCGGAAAATCGTAATGATGAACCTGTTGAATCCTGTAATCGAAATTATCTCTCAGGGCGGATGGATAATGCTGCCTGTTGTGGGAGTATCTTTACTGGTATGGTTTTTAGGCTTATTTAAAATTTATCAGTTAATTAGTTTCTACAGGGCAAGAAAAGTCTTCAGATCTGAATTGCATAACATTATCAAGGGGAGAAAACAGATTAAAACAGGTGAATCCTGTCATGATTATTTATTGACAAGAATCTATTCGTCGAGTGAGCAGGCTATCCATATAAAGGAACTTTTAAAAGAGTTCTCTCTTGTGTCTGGTTTCTTTTTGAATCAGGGACTTTGTACCATGAAAGTCTTGGTATCTGTGGCTCCTTTACTCGGTCTTTTGGGGACAGTTGTGGGTATGATTAAAACATTTGACTTAATAACATTGTTTGGAGCCGGCAATCCGGCATTGACTGCAGAGGGTATATCTGTTGCATTGGTGACGACTGAAGCTGGGTTGATTGTGGCTTTGCCCGGTTTGTTGCTTCATAATTTTATTTCCGGCAGAATCGCAAAGGTAAAAAAGACTGTTGATTTGGATCATACTGAACTTCTACATAATTCAAATCTGCAGCTTCAGGTAAATCTTTACAGTGAGAATAATTATGATTGAGGATATTACTGTTTTTGAGGATGATTCACAGAACGCAGATGTGAATATCAGTCCGTTAATTGATATGGTTTTTATTCTACTGATTTTTTTTGTAATAACTACAAATTTCAACCGACAAACAGGTGTCGATGTGTCAAAGCCCAAAGCCCGTTCTGCTGTATATCAGGGCCAGAAAACGGTTTTGATTGGAATATCGCGTGAAGGAAGTATACATGTTTTTGGCAGACAGGTGGGTATTGAAAGACTGAAATATCTTATAGCACAGGAAGTCGAAAAGCGTCCTGATGTTTCAATAGTTATTGTGTCTGATCGTAATGCTGCGCTTGGAAAAGCCGTTGAGGTGATGGATCAGTGTGCTTTAGCAGGTGCAAAACATGTATCGATTGCTGCCGACAGAGAATAGGGATCTGCGTAAAGAAGAGTTGTTTGCTGTATAACATATTTTATTACAACTAAAAAATTTAATGTTTTCAAAATGCAGAGAAGTTCGGATGGGTAATTACTGAATGGTTTGCTGGTTAAAAAAAATCGGAGCAATATCTGTAATAATTGTTCTTGTAATTATAATAAATGTCTTATTGTTTTCACTCTTTCCGGTTTTACACAGAGCCTTTTCAAAAGCTATCGAGACTGTATATGATGTAAAGCCTCCCCATGATGTTGTGATTGAGTTTAAAAAACCACAGAAACAAAAAGCCGAGAAAATTAAAAAGGAAATTAAAGAGATCAGCAATCCAGGATTTAAAGGCAGCGAGGGTCAGTTATCATTCAAATTCAATCCGGATCTTTCGGTTGAGGGTACTGGAGCAGTTGCAATGGAGGCAAATGATTTGGAAGCGGTCATATTTGAGGAAGGTGAAACTGATGAGGATATAGTGCCGTTGTATATAACGCCTGTATCCTATCCTAAGAGAGCTCGTGATCTTGGTATTCAGGGAGCATTGGAGGCTGTGATAATTGTTGGCAGGGATGGTAGTGTTGAATCCGTAAAAGTTATCAAGTCTCCGCATATAAGCATTACAAATGAAGCATCTGAAACTATTGCAAAATGGCGTTTTAAACCGGCACACAATAAAGGAATTCCTGTTAGGGTGCGGGTTAAACAGGTAATAGAGTTTAAACTGGATTAGGGATGATAGGTTTGATAAAACCTGATTCATACGATTTCTTTACGTGAGCCTTTTTCGCGGACATTGGCACTTTTGAATTATGAATTAAGTAGTACTCTAAATTCACCATTTATAATTCACCATTTTATTATGACCTTCACAGTCATAAAACCCTTTCAGCGAAAGCGCGCTCTCGCAGCTCATCGTAATTTATTGTATTCATTTAGGTAATAGTTAATTTTTCACTTGCATTGCCTTTCTTTAACCAACAATACAGGATAGAAATGATTTCAGTAGTAAAATTGTTGGTGGGATTGATACATTATCTGCCTGGAACTGAATGCATTTTGATCTAAAAGCCAAACTGTTCAAAAATACAAGAAATCAGGAAACTAAATGTGGAACTGCAAACATTAAGCATTTATAGTAAAAATCTGGTATAATATATAGTGTTTCGAACAGTAATCAATATGTTTGCTGGTCTATTTAGAATTTATACGGTTAAAAAAAAGCAATATAAAGGTAATATGCGGTAAAATTATCAAAAACAGGGGAAGCAGTATATCTTCTGCTTAAATAATATAAGCTTTGTTCAAATAATCTTTAAGTTATTGGATATAAATACTGTTAAAGGTTATCTGATTTCGGTTCCACGATGTTTGAGCGCATTATTTAGTTATATTATTATTTTTGGTAACACATAAAAACAGATTATCTGGTTTTAACAGTTTTTATCTAACTAAAAAGTAATAGCAGGCCGATATGGATCTCAACGTTGGGAAGCATTTAGTTGTGTTAGGAATGAATCACCTGTGTAGTGATATTCGGATCAGGGAGCAGTTTTTTTTGTCTCAATCGCGGATTCCTGATGTTCTTTCGGCTGTTATGAAATTACCAGATATCAGCGAAGCCCTCATTTTATCTACTTGCAATAGAATTGAACTTTATGCTGTTGTTACCAATACCGATATGGCTTGTTCAAATTTATTGAAATTCTTATCAGATTACCATGTTGTTGAAACAGAAAAGTTCAAAAAATATACTTATTTTTATAATTGCTATAAAGCGGCTTATCATTTCTACGAAGTGATATCAAGTCTGGATTCACTTGTTATTGGAGAATATCAGATAGTATCCCAGGTTAAACAGGCATATAGAATTGCGTGGGAGAACGGATTTACTGGACCATTTTTAAATAAACTGTTTCATTATGCAATCTCTGCAGGAAAAAGGGTAAGAACTGAGACCGAGATAGGAACTGGTATCGTATCAGTTGCATCAGTTGCTGTCGATTTGGCACGTAGAGAATTGAATGGAATTAAGAATAAAAGTGCACTGATTATTGGTGCTGGTGAGATGAGTAAGTTGACTGCAAAGCATCTGATTAACTCCGGAGTTGGGGATATTACATTCGTTAATCGAACTGAGCATCGTGCCAGGGATATAGCATCCCAGTTTGGAGTTAAAAGTTTAGAATTTAGTAAATGGCTTGAAATTGCAGTATCGAGTGATCTGATCATCTCTTCAACCGGTTCCCCTCATCGAATAATAACATTACAAAAAGCTTCTCAAATAATGAAATTGCGTAAAAAAAAGCCTTTGATCCTGATTGATATTGCGATGCCTCGTGATGTTGAACCGGGAGTAGAAAATATTGAGGGGATTACAGTTTGTACAATTGATAATCTGATCGAGACAGTGGAAGAAAATTCTCAATCGCGAAAAGCTGAGATTGTTAAAGCCAGGTGTATCATATATGAAGAGGTACAAAAGTATTATTTCTGGTATAACAGTCGAAAAGTCCAATCAATATTGGTCAAGTTGAGGGACCAGTTCGCTTCTATACGCGATATGGAATTGCAGCGTTATTCATCTGTTTTTTCTTCACTTCCAGAGGATGTTCAGGAAGAGGTGAGAAAATTTGCGGCTTCATTAACTGATAAATTTCTTCATGTCCCTTCAACTGTACTTAAAGAGCGTTCAACAGATAACGAATGTGAAAAATTTGTTGATGCAGTTACGGATTTGTTTAATCTGGACAGGAAAAAATGAATATCGGAAAAAACTATTACCCGGTAATGCTTAAACTGGAAAATTCCAAATGCCTGTTAATCGGCGGTGGGAAAATTGCTCAGAGAAAGCTTGAAAAACTCCTTGAATCAGGGGCAATTGTTACAATCGTTAGTCCGGATGTTACTTCAGGGATTGAAAAGCTGTGTAATGAAGAGAAAGTAAGTTGGATTGTTGATACATATAAGAGTTGCTATCTTG
>DATGNN010000466.1:0-2667 GCA_035306725.1 Chitinispirillaceae bacterium
AGCCCTTTTGTTCTGAACAGTTCAAGAAATCACCGGTATCGATATGGAGGCCTGAATACCGGGAGATTTACTCCAAAAAATTTGCACTTGACATATTAAAGCAGGTTTTACCACTGCTACCTGCCGGACAAGTAATTGAACCGGGAATGATTGCAAAGGTTTGTACTACGAAACAGGAAATTGAGGAATTAATTAAGCGATGGGGCCAATTAATGGTAAAGGCCCCCTGGAGCAGTTCGGGCCGCGGATTACAACCTGTCACCAAAACACCTGTAGTACCCAAAGTATGGGAAAAACTGCTGGGAATGGTAAAAGAACAAGGATGTGTGATTGTTGAGCCCCTATTACCGAAAGTAATGGATATGTCTCTACAGTTTGAGATAACCTTCAAATCCATTCGATATGTTGGAATCAGCCGGTTTATGACAGATCAGAAAGGACAATATCAGGGCAATTATTTAAATGGCTGGCCGGAGACATTCGACAAACAGGAAATTATATTTGCTGAAATGATGGCCGGCCAACTTGCACCCATAGTTGCACAGGTCCTTGAAAAAAGCAAACTGGCAGAATGTTATGAAGGCAATTTTGGTGTTGATACTTTAATTTATAAAGACCCTCAAGGCATATTACGCATTAATCCCTGTCTGGAAATTAATGTAAGACAAAATATGGGCCTGTTGTCGCTAATGCTGGAAAAAAAATTGCCGCCCAATAGGAAAGGCATCTACAGAACATGGTTTAACAAAAGCAGTAATTTCTCTGCATTTTCAGCTAAAATGACCAAACAACATCCTACTCATTTTCAGAAAGGCAACTTAGTGTCGGGTTATTTTGCCTTAACTCCTGCCGACGATAAATCTCTTTTCGGAGCCTATTTGATGGTTTAAATTTGGGAGTTATAAAAAGAGTCAGTATTAAAATATAGACAATAATTAAAAGACCTTTTTGTCTGTTAGTGAAAAGTTTTTATATTTGCCACAACATATAAAAACAAAACAGTTATGAACATCACATTAGATACACCGGTAGGAGAAATTGTAAAAAACAACTTCAAAACTGCCACACTTTTTCAGGCGAATAAAATTGATTACTGCTGCAACGGACATCAGTCGTTGTTGGCAGCAAGTGAAAGGGCCGGCGTAAAAGCTGATTCACTGGTTGATGAGCTGCAACAGATTCTCCAGGAAAATGATCCCGACACAGAATACATTAACAATCTTGAATTGACAGAATTGTCGGAATATATCGTCAAGAGGCATCATGAGTATATCAGAAAGAACATACCTTTTCTGAAACAGAATGTTGAAAAGATTGCACGGGTTCATGGAGCCAATCACCCTGAGTTACAGGAAGTGAAAGAACTGTTTGAGGAATCGGCAGGAGATTTAACAATGCACCTTCAAAAAGAAGAGCTTATTTTATTTCCATACATCAAAAACATGGAACAGGCAAAGAAGAACAACAGCAGTTTACCTAAATCGGCCTTTGGTTCTGTTTCGAGCCCGATTTCCATGATGATGGATGAGCACCAGAATGAAGGTGAACGTTTTGAAAAGATAGCATCTTTGACCAACAATTATCAGGTTCCGGAAGATGGCTGTACAACTTATGAAGTTACTTTAAAGCAGCTTTCGGATTTTGAAAAAGATCTGCATCGTCACATCCACCTCGAGAATAATATTCTTTTTGTGAAGGCAAAGGCCATGGAAGAAAATTTTTAATTTCGGCTAACAATGAAGAAAACACCCATTCCGATAGCTACCGTTCTTTTATTTTGGGCAGGGTTCGTATGTTCAATTAGTTTTATGGAAGCCTGGTTAAAATTTCAGGCTCCGGGAGTGACCCTTCCTATTGGATTAAGTATTGGCAAATTGATTTTTACCGCTTTGAACCGTATGGAATGGGTGTTTGTTTTAATTACAGTGCTATTATTGCTTCCCGCAAGAAAAATACTTACTAACAGATTTAATGTTTTATTGGGAAGCATTGTATTCATTCTACTTATTCAGACTTTCCTTTTACTACCGGCCCTAAATTTACGTGCAGAGTTGATTATAGCCGGGACAGATCCGGGAGGTTCACCGGATCACATATTGTTTGGAATTGCAGAAGTTGGAAAAGTATTGATCTTGTTGTATCTTGGAATTTATTCAATGAAACTGCTTGCCAAAAAAAATTACAAACCAAATCAGGTTAGAATGTAAATTTTAAAAATAAGGAATTATGGAAACAAGATATATACCGGTTGATCCTGATTATCACGAGATGATTGAATCGGAGAAAGCCAAAGATAAAGTTGCTGTCGTTCATTATTTTCAAAAAGAAAATGCATTGGGTGAAGAAAAGTCAAAAATAAAAGGCTTCACAAAAAATCATCAGAACGAAGAATTCTTGTTACTGGAAAATGGAAAAGGCATACGCGTCGACCGGATCATTGTAATCAATGGAAAGCCCGGTCCGGCTTATGATGAATATGATGCCTATGCATTGGCCTGTTTAGACTGTATGGGGGGCATGGACTAGCTACTTTTTAGTACTTCACGATTATCCTATTGCCCCATGAAAATACCAGTTGACCAAAATATTCCGGTACCTGAACCGGGAAAGGAAAGAATTGTCATTTTAGGAGCAGGTTTTGGCGGACTGAAACTTGCTCGAATTTTA
>DATGNN010000467.1:0-41015 GCA_035306725.1 Chitinispirillaceae bacterium
AAGATAAGGTCCATTGATTACAGCACCAAGCCGGGGAAAAACAAATCGAAAAAACAGCATTATTAAAATAATTGATCCAGCCAGACTTCCTGTAACCATTGTTAAATTTTCAATCATCTCCTGTTTCTGCCATGGAAATTCTGGTTTCGGAATTACAAAATCCTGAAAAGAAAGTACAATTCCTGCAATAATTAAAGAAATTCCTGCAAACCCGGCTACTCCAAAACCAGGAAGAACCAGTAGTTCGATTCCTAATAATACTATTCCCAATCCCAGCAACAGAATTTCTGTGTGAGCAGCCAATCCTACCACATATTGGGCAGAAAATACCAGACCCAGACATATTATTCCTATAATGCCTGGCACTCCAAATCCCGGAGAACGTAATTCTATATACAATGATGCAAGCCCTATTGCTATAAGAACCGGAGCAATTGAACCAATTAATCCTGCAAACTTTTCCGACCAGTTTGATTCAATTTTTATTACTTCTGAGTTTTTATAACCCATTTTTGTAATCATCTCCTCCATATCATTTACACTCATTCCGGAGAAACCAAACTGATTTGCTTCAATATCATCCATTGTAAGCAATTCACCTTTTCTTACAACATTTTTACTTGATATGATCTGCTTTTTTTTCTCTGTACTTAATTCCGAAAGTTGAGTTGAATCCAAATAAACTGTTGTGTCCGAAAATTTGACTTCATAGACACTAATTTCTGATGACACCATTGCTTCAGTAAGCAACTCCGGATAACCATTTCGCTTTGCCAACGTTCTAAACTTTGCCCTTATGGGGGATTGGAATTTTTCTCCCAGCATCTCTGGACCATCATTGGAATATGTCAGTGGAGCAACATCTCCAATTGTGGTCGATTTTTTCATAACCAGTTCATTGCATGAAAGCGCAATAAGAGCACCTGCCGAAATTGCTTTTGTTTTCACATACGCTATAGTTGGAACATTAATACTTACAATGGTATCAACTATCTGAAAGGCTGAATTAACCTCGCCTCCATAAGTATCGATCTCAAATATTAAAATCCGCTCAGGATATTTTTCACTTTCATGGATTGCACGTGAAATAAAAGCTGCCATTGATGCATTCACGGTTCCTTCAACCGGTATTACAATCAAAACCGGATTCTCTGATTTCTCATCATTTTTTTCAGAAAAAACATAACTGTTAATTAAAAAAATTATTGTGACCACTAAAGTAAATATTCTCAACATTGTTCAAATCCGTTTTTAATTAAGAGGTTTAATCTAACAATCGTCGGAAAAGACATTTTATTACATTTACTTTCTCTTGTACTTTTCCGAAACTTGAATTGGTTTAAATGATTTTATCTCTGATATCTTACATCTGGTTAATAAATAATCAGAAACTTAAATATAACTGTTTTAAAATAAAGTTGTATTTATAAATGATGAAAATCAAATAATAATGTTAATTTTAACCTTCATTCATTAGAAACAATCTTTTCTGGTAACGAATGCAGCCAGTTGTAAAAAACCGTAGAAAAAAACAGTGTGTACTCAGATAATGTTTGAGATGGCAGGTTTTTTGCTATTGCCTTTCTCTGTATCTCATCGGTAATACAGTATTAAGAACTGCCATTATCTTGATATAGTGTTTATATTTCGAAATTGAGTATTACATTATTACTTTCTTTGAAATGTTTACCATGGCATTTCAATTTTTCCTGAATGGAAGCGATTAATTGACGATGTAAATGTGAGAGCGGCACCTGTTGCAGGAAAGGTATTATGGACGTGAAATTAATATCTATTTTGCCTTTTTCGTTACCGGTATCGGTATCATCAGCTGTTGTTGTCGTAATCGCCATCGTAATTACGATAGGCTTTCAGTCTACCATAAGCGTATCTTTTAATATTGCCAGATCTGCCTTTACGACATCAAACTATGCATCGGGAACCATTCAGAAACATAACCATACAACTTTTCAATTTTGACTCTCTGGTATAGTATTACTATTTTAATAAAAAGATAATATTTTTATTATGTGGAACTTTTTCGAAAGGAGCAAAAAAACAAACATCTGATTAGGGGTAATTTTTTAATATACAAAGTGAGTTGCAGTTGAGTTTTCTTGAATATTACTATATAATTACATTGCCGGCTAAATTTCTTCTGGCGTAGAGGGCTTTATCGGATATAATTTTCCCCTTAGACAGAGGGAATCTTACAGATTTGTTAAAGCGATTAAATAAATGGATATAAGAACTGAAACATTGTATTTTCGGGACATAAGCCGATATCGTGTTCTTAGTGAACAAGAACAGCGAAAACTGGTTGAACTAGTTAAAGAAAATGATGAAACAGCAGTTAATAAGCTTATCACTGCTAATCTTCGTTTTGTTGTAAGCGTTGCAAGACGTTACCGGGGACGTGGTTTAAGTTATCTTGAACTGATAAATGAAGGAAATCTTGGCTTATTAAAAGCAGCAAAGAGGTTTAATCTTGAAAACAATGTTAAATTTATTTCCTATGCAGTCTGGTGGGTCCGCCAATCGATTCAAAAAGCTCTTTTTGAACAAGCAGGAACTGTTCGTATTCCACCAAACAAACTGGCGCTTATAAGCAAATTCAAAGCAGCTCTTGAGCGAAACTGCGGAAATTTCCAGAAAACAGTCATGATGGATGACTTCAGGAATTATGAAATAGATATTATTGATGTACTTGAAAAACTAAAAGGTGTTTCGCTTGATGCACCGGTAGCAAATACCAAATTTGATGAAAACGCTCCAAAAACTCTTCAGGATATATTAGGTGAAGATCCCAATCAGGATAATGAAAACCACAATAAGGAACTTGAATCTGTCCTGAATAGCGTGTTACAGAATATAACCAGCCGTGAAGAAAGAATTCTTAGAATGTATTATGGGTTAAATTTTTCCCGCCAATTTACTCTCGAAGAAATTGGTAAAGAATTAAAGCTTACCCGTGAACGCGTAAGGCTTATTCGTGACAGATCTTTACGCAAATTGTTTCAAAACCCCAATTCCAGAGAAAAACTTTCTCCTTTTATGAATGACACTAAATAATTATTTATAATCTTAAGCTTTTAAGCAAATTGTTTTTAAACATTTCATTATATCATCTAACCATTTTTTTATACAGTTTATGAATTTATTGATGTAGAATATTTCATATCCTTGATTGTATTTTGAATTTATGACCTTTTTTTTTCGCCATAAAATTTTTACACTGCTTTTTATTCTTTTCATTTGGTATTGGTTTTATAATCCGGCCAATCGAATTGGATTTGCGTGTAAAGGAATAGTCGTTTATAATCGTTTTCCAGTTTTTCTTTTTGATTTGTATATAAACCCGGATGGGAAAATGGTTCTTCTTGAAGATCTAAACAAAGAGCAGAGTGTTGGTTATTGGTACAAAACTCATTTCACCACAAAGTCATCAGAAAATAAAAGAACTGCATTTATAGTAGGGACAGGATTTGACAGTACTGAATTTGTTATGAACTATAATTTGGTCCAGAAAATTCAGGCCCAAAACATTCTTGTTAAACAAATGCCCTCACCGGAAGCCATTAAACAATACAATAACATGCGAGACAGTTTAAATTCCGTATCTATTTTACTAAAAATTAAATGATTTGTTTATCGCAGTTGTGCAACGAACTATATTAATCTTTCTGATTTGAATCATCTAAAGTATAATTGTATTTTGACATTTACCCGAATATATTTAAACCTGAATGGAGACAGTTTTTAAACAATACTGAGGTAGAAGATGTTTAGGCAAACTAATACGAAAAAAGCAAAGTATACCAGCTTCAGGTATATTCCTTATTTTTACCATGAAATGCTTTTACAACTGTCTGTATCTCGTTTTAAATCGAAATTGCCATATTCAGATTTAAATTATTTCCATACTGGTTTTTGGCTTTTACTGCACTGGATTTAAAGGGGGCTGTTTTATTTCTGATCTTTTATCAATAATCACAACACCAATTAATGGTGAGAATATCTTTGGCATCAATATCAATTACGATTCTGATTTCGAAACCGTAAAACAGGAAATCGGCAAACTTGGAAATACTGATTATGATCTAATAGAATCTCTTGGTATTAAAATCCTCAAAGAGAAATCCAAGGATATCCGAATTTTTTCTTTCCTTGCACTGGTATACTTAAGAAACAAACAATGGGAATCTTTAGCAGATATCTTTGATGGCCTTTGTGCTCTTTGTGAAAAAGATTATGATTCACTTTTTCCCGACAGGGCCAGGGCAAAACAACTGGCATTTAAATGGCTGTCTGAAGACAGATTTAAAAGTTTACTCGAAGAACATAAACCGGAAGAATCCAACTATGAACAGATCACAAGATTAAGAAACTCTCTTTCAAAAATCAAATCCATACTTGAACAGAAGTTTCCTGACGGTTCTCCGTTTCCTTCAAGTCTCTTTAATAAATCCCAGCTCTGGGAGAAATCATGTAAACCAAAACCTGTTGAAAAACCCCCCGTAACTACTCCTGAACAAACTTCATCGACGCAGGAAGTTTCCAGAGCAACTGTATCTTCAGGTTCTTCATCGGCAGCTGTATCTGAAGCACCTATGGAAACACCAAAACAGGGTCAAACTGCTGCAAAAAAGGCTGCAATCTTCCTTATAGAAAAAGAACCACACAAATCAATGGGTTATCGCTTATTACGTACAATTCGATGGGATATACTGGAAAAAACACCTCCTTCTGAAAATGGTAAAACTCAACTCACCGCACCTCCGTCTCAATTACGAACCAGTTTTCAAAACCTGATAAATCAAAAAGACTGGAAAACGGCACTTGAAAAATCTGAAACGTCATTTTCTGGTGGTGCCAACCATCTCTGGCTTGATCTTCAAAGAATCAGCCATACTGCTTGTAGAGAGCTCGGTGATCAATATAAAAATGTAGCAGATGCGGTACTTTCCGAAACTGCCTTTTTAATTAACCGTTTACCGGAATTGATTTCCATGTCTTTTTCAGATGGATCTCCTTTTTGTGATGATCTTACAAAAGACTGGATCTCTACTGATGTAAAATCAGCTTTCTCTTCAGATAATAATTCTTCAAAAGCAAAATTGATTTCAGATGATCCTGTTGAAGCTGAGCAGCGTGAAGTAAATGGAATGGCTGCATCCGGTAAAATTGAAGCCGCACTGGATTTTATTCAAAATAAAATGCGTACAGGTTCAGAACGGGATAATTTCAGACGAAAGATCATGATTGGTTCACTTTTATTAAAAGCAAAACAACCTGATGTATCAATTTCTGTTCTTGAATTATTGGATAAAAAAATAACAGAATATAACCTGGATATATGGGAACCTGAACTTGCTACCGAAGCCTGGTCTGCTTTGTTTCTATCGTACAAAGCGGGTAAAGTACAAAAACCTCAAAACATAATTATCGCTCTTCAGGAAAAACAGAATAATATACTGTCCAAAATAAGTCAAATTAACCCAGGTAAAGCATTTATGTTAAACAAATAAATTTATGAAAGGCGGCATGATATGGCTGGAAGTTTTCAAAACGAAATTCCTTCTGCACGAATAAATCTTAAACTTGATGTAGGTAAAGGTGATGCGAAGAAAAAAACTGAACTACCTTTAAAAATGCTTGTTCTTGGAGATTTTTCTTTCAAGAATAAATCTGAACGTGTAACTGATCGTGAAAAAATCAGTATCAATAAAAACAATTTCGAACAGGTTATGGAAAGCCTCGACCTCAATCTCAACTTTAATGTTGACAACAAGATCAGCAATGAAGGTGAACTCAATGTCGACCTGGATATCAAAAATATGAATTCTTTTAAACCTGAAAATGTGGCTAAAAACGTTCCTGCTCTTAGCAGATTACTGGGTGCACGCAATCTTATAAAAGATTTGAAATCTAATCTTCTCGACAATCGCGAGTTTCGGAAACGTCTGGAAGATATTATTAAAGATCCTAATGCAGTCCAGTCTCTTCAGGAAGAATTGAAAAAGATTGTGCCTGAAGAAAAAAAAGACAGTGAAGAAAAACCAGTTGAAGAATAAGTTTTGATCATTTTAAATACAGGAGAGTAGTCAATGGAAGCTCAACAGGAAAAAAATGCAGCTGAAGCCCAGAATGCTCAAGGCCTGGATTTCATTTATGAAACAATGAACCTTGATATCCCGAATCACGAAGTAGACATTTCTGAATTTAAAAATGCTGAAGCTCTTGCAGATAGCAATCCTAACGAACGGATTGGAGCTGCTTTGGCATTTTTTGTTCAGAGTATTGTTGATTCAACACAAAATGTGGACAAAATTGATAAAGTTGTTCTTGATAATCAAATTGCCGAAATCGACCGGAAAATTTCAATTCAACTCGATGAAATCCTTCATCATCCAAAATTTCAAAAAATGGAATCTTCATGGAGAAGTTTGAAGTTTCTTGTTGATCGTACTGACTTCAAAAAAAATATCAAAATCGATATTCTTGATCTTTCTAAAGAAGATCTTGCTGAAGACTTTGAAGATGCACCGGAAACTATTCAATCCGGATTATACAAACATGTTTACACCGATGAATATGATACTCCCGGAGGTGAACCATACGCAACAATGGTATCTAATTATGAATTTAATTCAGGATCACCAGATGTGGCACTTCTTCAGGAGATCTCAAAAGTTGCATCAAGTTGCCACTGTCCGTTTTTAGGAGCAGCAACTCCAAAATTTTTCGGTAAAGATTCTGTTCATGAACTTCCGAAAATTGAAGATCTACATAATTACATGGAGAGAACAGAATTTTTACGCTGGAATGCTTTCAGGCAAACTGAAGATTCACGTTATGTCGGACTTACATTACCTCGTTTCATGCTTCGTCTTCCATATGGACCTGAAACACAACCAGTAAAAGAGTTTAATTATTCCGAAAGTGTTACTGGTGATGACCATGACAAATATTTGTGGGGAAATGCTTCATTTTCTTTTGCAGCAAATATGGTAAGGTCTTTTATTGATAATGGCTGGTGTGTTCAAATTCGTGGACCTGAAGCTGGTGGAAAGGTTGAGGAGCTGCCTATTCATCTCTTTGATGTTGGAAAAGGTAAACAGATGAAAATTCCGACAGAAATCCTGATACCGGAAACCCGGGAGTTTGAATTCGCCCAGGAAGGATTTATACCGCTCTCTTTTTATAAAAACAGAGATTACGCTTGTTTTTTCTCTGCTAATAGTGCTCAAAAACCACAGGAGTATGATGATCCGATCGTTACTGCCAACATGCGTATAAACTCACGGCTGCCATATATTTTCCTGGTTTCGAGAATTGCGCATTACCTGAAAGTAATTCAGAGAGAAAATATAGGATCTACAAAAAGCAAAACTGTATTGCAGGATGAACTTAATGAGTGGATAAGGGGGCTTGTTACCGAAATGAATGATCCCGGACCGGAACTAATTGCTACTCATCCACTTAAGGCTGCAGATGTTGCTGTTAACGAAATTGAAGACAACCCGGGTTTCTTCTCTGTCGCATTATCTGTAATGCCTCATTTTCAGATTGAAGGAATTGATATTAATTTGTCTCTTGTTTCTCAAATGCCAAAAGGGAAATAATTTAAAAAAAATGGAGAAATGTGATGAAGATCACATTTCTTTTATTAAAAAAGACCTATATTTTCTTATGTAATTCGATTTTTCAAAAATAAAAACTTTCTGAAAGGAGTTTTTTATGCCTATTCCTGCTTATATGTGGTTAAAGGATGACGCTGGCAATGATGTTGAGGGATCTGTTGATGTTGCCGGCCGTGAAAAAAGTGTCGAAGTTCTCGCTTTTGATCATGAAGTCAGAATTCCTACTGATCCTGATACAGGTAAGTTGACAGGAACAAGAAAGCACGAAGCAATTAAAATTGTTAAAGCTTACGATGCGTCTTCTCCTTATCTGTATAAAGCTGTCTGCGAAGGACAAACTTTTTCAGAGGTAGAACTCAAATGGTATAGAATTGACGACACAGGAACAGAAACAGAGTATTTTAATCACAAACTTGAAGGTGTCAAAATCTGTTCCGTAAAACCGATAATGCATAATGTCAAAGACCCATCCAAGGAACGTTACGTTCACCTTGAAGAGATCCAGATGAGATATCAAAAAATTACCTGGACTTATGTAGATGGTAACCTGCAGGCTTCAGATGCATGGAAAGAAGGCAGGTAAAGATAATTATTATTTCTCTTTTTCTTGCTCCATTGTAAAAAAATTACAATGGAGCTTTTTTTAATTCAGCTTAAATAACTATATAAGATGAATGGAATTACATTTCTGCCTGATTTCATACTTTAACTGTTCTTAACTGATTTCTTTCCCCTTATTTTATATTTATCTGATCCAATAAAATTTTAAGCAATAATTGATTGAACATGTGTCCAGATATGATTAATTATTTCAATAATTTTAATTCTTTGCTTCTATTATTACTCATAATTGTTATAGTAATATTTATTACCGGTTCCTTCTTCTACAAAAAAATCTCCTGCTTTAATCAATCCTTAAAAATCAAAAAACGTTTTAAAATTGCAAAAAAAGGTGAAATAAGTGCCAGAGAGTTTTTAATTCAAAACAAATTTGAGATCCTTAAAGAACAAGCTGTTATAACTCCTTACATGACTATAGACAACGAAAAACACAAATTTTCCTTACGAGCTGATTTTATTGTACTCAAAAAAGGTATAAAAGCACTGGTTGATGCAAAAACCGGATCTGCAATAAATCCGCTTAATCCATTAACCAGAAGACAGCTGCTGGAATATTTTTTAAACTATGATGTACAAAAGGTATACCTTTTTGATGCAAGTAAAAAAGTATTACGAGAAGTTTCATTTGAAATGAAAGGTCTGTCCAAAAAGAAGCTGTTTTTATCTGGAGCTATAACAGGAAGCATTGTAACACTGTTTTTACTGCTTATTATAAAATTTGTTTAATTGACATATTAACTCAGTAATATACATTGAAATATATTCGTTACATATTGCCGATCCATGAGGCATTATTAACACATTTGAAAAATTCCATAAAGGTGATGATTCCGGAAGAGGCTCCTCAGAAAAAACATCAAGACCAGCACCAGCTATTAAACTGTTTTCTAAAGACCAAACCAGATCATTTTCATTATAGCAGTTTCCTCTTCCCAAGTTATAAAAAATGGATGTGTCTTTCATTTTTTTGAAAAATGATCTTGTAAAAAAATCATTTGTTTCTTTTCCACCTGGGAGAAAGCTGATTACATGGTCTACTTGAGAAATAAACTGATCAATCTTTTCGGGACTAATAATATTGTCTGCATATTTATCAAAAACAGGATTGTATGGTGAACGCTTTACACCTGTTATTTTGCAACCAAAAGATTTAAGTACTTGGGCACTTACCCTTCCAATTGAACCAAAACCAATTATCAGAGCATGTTGGAAACTCAAACTGTGAGTATCACTCAGGTAATTACGTTCCCATATTCGCAAATTCTGATTGTGAAGAATTTTTTTAAGTTTCCGGTTAAAAAAAAGTATCATGCTCATAAGAGATTCGGACATGATCTGCCCATGAAAAGATCCATGAAAAACGGAAACGCTGCTCTCCTGTGCTATCCAGTCATGTCCTGCTGCAGGTGTAAATATTGCCTGTAATTTTGGAGAATCTTTATACCATTCTGACTTAAAATACCATGTTATCAGCAAATCACACTTTGATAAACCTTTTTTCAGCTCATCTTCAGAACTAATCCGTTGAAATTCCCAAAGCGGAAATCTGTTTCGCAGTTCATTAATATGATTATCACTAATCCTGAATGCATCAATAGTGCTTTCAAGGAAAACAAGAATTTTCATTTCAGCAATTCTCTGCAATTTCTTTTATTAGTTTTTCTGTATCTTTCCAGCCTAAACAAGGATCTGTAATAGATTTACCAAAAATTTTTTCCTCTGCTTTCTGATTCCCTTCCTCAAGATAACTTTCTATCATAAACCCTTTAATCATTTTTTTCAGCAAAGATGAATATTGTCTGTTTTGTAATACTTCCATACAAATTCTAGGTTGTTCTCTAAACTTCTTACCTGAATTATCATGATTTGTATCCACAATAATTGCTGGATTATTTAAATTCCTTTTTTCATATTCTTGAGCTGTCGAAACCAGATCCTCGTAATGGTAATTAGGAATGGTTTGTCCATAATGATCAACAGCTCCTCTGATTATCAGATGTGCATAAGGATTTCCCTCAGTTTCAACTTCAAAACCATTATATGAAAAGATATGGGGTATTTGGGCTGCATAAACCGAGTTCAATGCCACTTTCATGTCTCCACTTGTTGGATTTTTCATTCCTGCAGGAATATCCAGACCGCTTGCAGTAAGCCTGTGTTGTTGATTTTCAACAGATCTTGCTCCTACTGCGACATAACTTATCACATCATCAAGATATGGGTGGTTATCAGGATAAAGCATCTCATCAGCAACTGTCAGATGAGACTCCAACAAAGCTTTAATATGCATTTTCCTGATTGCTTTAATCCCTTCATCAATATTTGGTTTCTTATATATATCCGGTTGATGCGCCATTCCTTTATAACCTTCACCTGTTGTTCTTGGTTTATTTGTATAAACTCTTGGAATCAAAACAATCTTGTCTGCAATTTGTTGCTGCAACAACGACAATTTTGATATGTACTCGCAAACCGCATTCTCATCATGAGCACTACAAGGACCTACAATAATAATAAATCTGTTATCTTTTCCATTAAAAACATCAAGAATTTCTCTATCCCGTTTATTTTTAATATTTTTTAATTCATTTGAAACAGGAATTTTTTCCTTAATTTCATCCGGTAATGGCAGTTTACATATTTTTTTGAATCCCATAATACCCCTGAATAGAAAATTGTTATCAACGATCGCTCATGATATTTGTAATTTATCCTATTTTACACTGCATAAAAAGGCTGCAGTCAGGAACATCTTGCTTAATTATGTACAAACCGTTCTCGACTAAGATAACCTGGTCTTTTCCAAAGATGCTCCTGGTTAATAGTTATCTGTTTTGTGACATGGGTTATGATAATATAAATTATCTGCCATACAATTCATTTACACTAATCTTTTTTGGTGCATTATTATCTATTTAAATTTCTTACCCGTAGCTTGCTCATCAAACCAGTATGAGGAGTTCGATTATACGATTTCTATGGACTATGCTCACAGTTTTTCTGTAATTAGCCTCGGTTTTTAAATCTACCTGGCTGTTTTTATCAATTATGTCTTAATGATTGAATATTTAAGTTTGATTTAATAAAATATAAAGGTAAGATTATGTTTAGTACCAATTTGTCTGAAGCATCTGATTTTAATCTTATACGGTATGAACTGCTGGTATGCAGTTCAATTTTTTCCGTTTTTATTGAGTTGTTTATTAAATCTGATGCATTTTGAAAAACTATATGCGATCGTAAACTTACTTACACTTTGAAATATAAAAATTGTCGACTATTGAGAATTTTATCCAGATTTTGTCGGAAATATTAAAACCCTTGTAATTATAACATCTGCCGAGGATTAAATGAAAAAGTTCAGAAGTATTAAATCCAAGTTAATATCATACACTATGATATTGATATCAGGCATCTTTTTGATAGTACTTTCCGTTATTATCATTATGAACGTCATAAATGTAAATAATCAGATTAATAAATCCCAGAAGAATATTTATAACTCACTTATTACCCGGGGAAAAACTTTAGTAAAAAATAATAGCATGGCAATGAGTGGAATGGCTGAAGATAATGCATTTACAGCAATTCAAACTCTCGTTTCATCAACTGTTTTTGATGATGCGGATATGAGTTATGGTATATATATGGATTCAAGAAAAATACCATGGGCGTACACTTTTAAAACCGATTCTGATAAACAAAAAATTGAAACCCAACCTCTTGAAGATTCAATGTCTGTCTGGGCATCATCATTAAGAAATCCTGGCTATAAATCCATTTTTTTTAAAGGTTCTGAAATAATAGAATTTGCAGCTCCTGTAGTTTCTGAAAATATTATCCTTGGATGTATCCGCTATGGAATCAGCACCGATTCCATGCGTGAATCCATTAAAGAATCACAACGTGATGGAAAAGCAGCCATGAATCAGATGATTGCTATGTTAATTGTTCTATTTTTTGGGTCATTGATTAATGGTTACATTGTCATAAAACCGCTGGCATCACGCATAACCAGCCCTATAGATTCTCTGGTCAGCTCAACAAAATTAATTTCTGAAGGAAATTATGATATTGCTGTAAATCCATCAAGTGATGATGAAATCGGTAATTTAGCTGAACATTTTGAATCTATGCGTAAAACTATCAAGGAATATACAGATCACCTTCAGGAAATAATTGATGAAAAAATGCAACAAGTTAATGATATTCTCAATAATATTGACCAGGGGCTTTTTACCATTAATTTAGATGGAACTATTAATAAAGAGTATTCAGCCCGTGTTAATGATATTTTAAAAATTGACAATCTTGAGAATCGCAATCTTGATGAAATATTGAGACTTGATAAAGAGCAACAGAAAACCTTTAAGATTTGGCTGAATCTTGTCAAAAAAAGGCACAAAACACAGAAATGGAAAAAACTGACCAGATTAGCTCCTGTTCAGGAATTGAATTTATCTGTCTCAAATAATCCTGAATCAGATATAGAATACGTATCCATTTCTTATCAGAAAATATTGGACAAACATGGAAACCTTTCAAAGATAATGGTTCTCGCAATGGATGAGACCGAGAAACGTCTGAAAGACCTTCAAATGCAGGATCAAAAACAGGAACATGAGAATAAAGTTAAAACCATATTAAGTATTGTCAACACACCACCTGAAGAAATATCAGGGTTCATTGAAGACACTTTTTCAAGACTCAATGAAATTAAGTCTCAAATAAATGATCATCTTAATAGTGTAAAAAAACAGAGAAGTAATTTTCCTGAAAATGCAGAACATATAATCACTGATTCACAAATTAACATCCTTTACCGAAACATTCATACTATTAAAGGTAATGCTGGATCCTATGGTTTTGATATACTTTCGAAGTACACACATTTGGCCGAAGATAAACTTGAAGAACTAAAGAAGCCTGTAACTACCCGTCGAACCGATATCCTTTCGTCATTACAATGTCTAATAGACAAATCATATATGGAACTGAATTATATTAAGAAACAAGTGATGCTTGTACTTGGCAAAGATGATGAGATTTCTGTAAGGGTTCCTGTAAACCGCATCATTAAAATCCAGAATATTTGCCATGATATAAAAAAGGAACAATGCCGACAAAACATTGACAACCTTATACAAGAATGTATAATATTATCATGGAAACCTCTTAAAACATTAATTAGAAAATATCAGAAAACAGCTTTCAAAATTGCACGTAAAACGCACAAAAAAATGGATTTCATAATAATTGATGAACAAAAACTTTTTGCACCGGATGAATTTAATGACATTGATGACATATTAATACATCTCATTCGCAATGCAGTTGACCATGGTATAGAAAGCCCTGATGTAAGGGATGAACATGGAAAAGGAATCGGGCATGTCAGATTTGAATACAAAAAACCGCAAGGCTTAAAACAAATTGTCATATCAGATGATGGCAGAGGTATTGACATTGATAAACTGGTGGATTCTTGCATCAAAAAAGGTTTAATAGATGCTTCAGAAGCACTTCTTCTTGATGATTCCGAAAAAGTGAATTTGATTTTCAAGTCGGGATCTTCAACCAGCACCAGAAAAATTACAGATATTTCCGGAAGAGGAATAGGGATGAATGCCGTAATAACCAAAATAAATACACTCGGTGGTAAAATTACTGTTAATACTGAACCAGGAAAAGGTACGAGTTTTATGATTCTAATTCCTGATAATAAACAATGTTCTGGTTGATTTAACTTTTTAATATGATTTATGTGGTATATTCTTTTTCATATCTTTCAACAATAGATATCTGTTCTGAAGAGGATAATTATATTTTATAAATTTAACCTTACATGTGATATGTCACACAGACATATGAGTCCAGAAAAAAAATCCTTTTTTGTCTGTTCTGATAGAAAGGTTTCTATATGTCCTGTACCAAAAACTTACTGCTTCCTGATTTAACATCTGCTTTTTCCAAAACGGCTGTAATTTGTGTCAAGGATTTTCTTGGCAAACCCGCTGTCATTCATGAAAATTGGGATGTAGTGGACCGGCTTGTAACACATTATGATTACATACTTACAATGGGAGGAGCAAGCCAGAACTTTCAATCTATTCTGGCGATTGGAGTAAGCAAAGATTTCTCTTATATATTTGGAGTAAAGGACAAAACTGAATTCATAGATATCCTGGGTGAATTTGCAAACACTTACTGGGCATTACTTATGGATGACCATGTTTTTACAAAACATTTCGGAATATTAAACCAATCAATTCCTGTGGTTTACTCAAATGGAACACCTTTTTTGCCGTTTATTTCAGGTGTTCAGGGAAAGGTATACATTGAAAATGAATTTATATTTCTTGGGTATGCTATTCAAAAAGTTATAAGATATTCTCTATAGAAAATTATTTATGATATAATCATAAATTGGAGGAGTAAGATGTCAAATACAGTAATCGTAATTGATGATTCAATTTTTTTGATTAAACAGATTGTAGATTTTTTTGAAAAACAGCTGAATTTTCAGGTTGTCGCCACAGGAAATGATGGTAATGATGCGGTTGAATTATATAAGAAATATAAACCAGACCTTATCACTCTTGACATAACAATGCCAAATAAAGATGGAATTGAAGCACTGAGAGAAATTCTTTCTATAAACCCTGAAGCAAATGTCCTGATGATTTCGGCTGTTCGGGGAAGTGCAATGCTCGAGTGTATGAATGAAGGTGCTAAGGGATATGTTGAAAAACCTTTAAAATTCAATGATTCTGAATTTGTAAAAGATTTCAAAGAAAGCATAAATGGTATTTTCTGTAATTAAATGATTTTGTCTGCTGTTTTTCATGAAAAGAATCTTAAAAAAACTTATTTTTTCCGGGTTGATTTTTTTGATATGTAATTCAGGCATTCTGAATGCAGAAGAAAACTTATATGTTTTCTACCCTTCTACATACAGGCCTCAAATTATACAAGACAAATTGCAGAATGAAATGAAAGGAATCAAGGTCACTGTATTTGGACGATATGTAGACTTTATTTCTAAAGTCCAATCCGATTCACCTCATGCTGTTGTTACAAAAACCCGATTGATTAAAAATCAATTAATAAACTATTCTGTTATCAAACATGGAGTCCGTTCCGGTACAAAAAAGGAATCATACATTTTATTATCCATTGAATCTCCTGTAAAGCCTGGTTCAATTGATCAAAAATCCACCATCGGTGTAATTGACTTTTTCGGACGTAGCGAAACCAGCAATTTTGTGTCTGATTTATTATCCGCTAAACCTAACGTTAAACGAGTCAAAAAAATTGAGGATCTTCTTCCGTTATTGTCTTTTAATCTCGTAACCTGTATCCTGATAGAAAAAACCAATGTTAGTTATTTTCAAAATACTTCAACTATCAAATTCGCAATTACTCCTCTGAAGTTTTCTGATGAGGACATTATCGCCCTTGCACAAAAAAATGGAACTTCAATACCAAAAACAATTAACTTTACAAAACAATCGTGTGATCTGATTAAATCCTTTTTTTATGTCGATAAGTTCGAATAGTCTGCCCGGTTCATTACAGTCACAAAGGGATTCAATAATTTAGTGGATATTAAATCTTATTGCTTACATTACAGGTAAATGCATTCGTAGATGTATATATTAAGGCAAACTAAGTACAATTTGATTACGTCCTCTGGTTTTTGCCTCATACAAAGCAGAATCTACTCTATTTAACAATATTTCAGGTGTATCATTTTTTTGAAGTTGTGCGATTCCCATACTTAATGTTACTTTTAAATCCGAATCTGCTTTGATATACTTGTTAAATTTAAATTTTTTAATTGCTTTTTTAATACGTTCAGCCGCTTGCTCTGCTTCTTCAAGATTTGTCTCTGGTAATATCAAAATTATCTCATCACCACCATATCGACAAGGAATATCTTCAGTTCTGATCGTATCTTTTATAATTTTCGAAACAGCAATTAGAACAAGATCTCCTACCTGATGTCCATAGTTGTCATTAAAGGATTTGAAAAAATCAATATCAATAAACAGGACACTGATATCGTGTTTTGAATCCTTAAAAGAATCCAGTTTTTTATTATAAATTTCATCAAAATATAGCCTGTTAAATAAAGATGTTAATCCATCAATGTATAATTGTTTACTCTTGAAAGTCAGGTCTTCAGTTATACTTTTAAGTTTTTTTGCAATTTTAAGGTTAACCATATTCAGCGAGACTACACATTTTATAATACCCGGTTCACCTTCAATGAAAATTGAACCTGATGCAACTTTTGGAAAGTAAGTATTCCCAAAAGTTACAATTGCGTTTGAATAACTTAAATCTCCGAAATCGGTTTCCAGCTGAACTAAAAGCTGGCCAATTGCAATATTCATAATTTCTTTTATGGCATCTGCAGTATCAGGTCTGGAATCATAAATTTCCTGTTTTGAAAGATTACTGTTAAAACCCATTAAATTTAATGCAACTTTTTCATCAAGAATCAAAATACATGTACCCTGAACCGTACCTGCAAATGGTAAAAATACAACCATACCCTTTTCAAAAGAGATCGCTTTTTCTTCTATGGTTTTTTCATTTACTTTAAACTCTATTCCGGTCATATCTTCAATTGTTCTGCTTACTTTTTGGGCAAATTGAAGAACATACCTGTTAATGCCATTGACAACAGTACACATATCAAATATCCTTAGAGAATCTGATCTAAATCTGAACTGGAATGTTCAGGAGTAATGATTAGTTTCCAATTTCTGTAATTTAAACTATTAAATTACCACAGCAAATGACAAGTTTCTCTGTTTATCTTTTTTTTATTGCCTTACAATCAATCCAGACAATTAGAAATTTTAACCCTTTTACTGGCCATTTATATATTTTACATCCTTTTAAGATAATTATTTAATGATTGTTCATGAATTATTATTAAACTGAACTGATGAGCTGAATCTATTTATCTAAAAAAGGATCGTAGCTAAAAAACCATCTCTCTTAAACTAACAGTTCCTTCTAAAGCAACAGATCAGAATATGAAAAAGAAAAAGACAGCTGTTATTCTTGGCGCCAGTAAAAATCCTGCCCGTTATTCATTTCAAGCTCTTTTATTATTAAAGAACAAAGGACATAGAATAATACCAGTTAACCCGATACTTGATATTATTGAAAATATTCCGGTAGTTCATTCCCTTTCAGAGATAAAAGAGAAAATAGATACACTTACATTGTATGTGAATCCTGAAAGATCTGAATCTCTTTCAGACGAAATTTTTGAATTAAAACCAGACAGGGTGATTTTTAACCCGGGAACGGAATCTGAAAAGCTTAAGAATGAACTTGAAAAAAGAAATATTGCTTGTATCGAAGCATGCACTCTTGTTTTATTAAAAACAGGCATGTTTTAATTATAATCAAGACTTCATTAGCCTGAATTGATTTATTCCTGTTCAGGTTGAAGTTAGTGCATTATGAGCGGTTCATCAGAACAAATTCAATTATAAACTTATTTTTCATTAACCAGAATAAATGTGACTTTGTCTGATTGTGTAAATGATAATGCACGCAAATAGTGGGAGATTTTACGAGCAGACATAAGGCGAAAAAAATGTTTCAGAAATCCGCAACCTTTGCATTTAACTGTTTTTAAACTGTTTTTCTGAAGTATCTTTTCCAAATCGGATTTTGTAAAATTATAGGGATGACCTCGATCGATTTTGAATATTTCCAAAAATCTTTCAAGTACAACTCCCCACAATGTATGTGTAAAGTTTCTCAGGTATATAACTCCATTTGGGACAAGAACTCTACCTGCCTCCTGGAAAAACAAATCTATATCTTCACAATGATCAAGAATGTTATCAATTATTAAAAAATCGAAACAATTATCAATAAAAGGTAAATATTCTCCCTGTGCTGAGGAATATTTTACCTGAGGATCCCGATATTCTTTGCATGCTTTTTGTGAACAATAAAATCTTTCTAGTGGATCGACAGCAAATCTTTTTTGGGAATTCAGGTGAGTTAAAATTCCTGCAGGCCCAGAACCAATTTCCAGTATCCTGGTTTCTTGTGTTATCTCAAAAATATTGTCTGATTCTTTTATAAGTTCTTCTGAAAATTTCTGAAAATAGTCAAATTTCAGATAGGCAATCTGTTTTCTCCACCAGGCAGTTTCGCTATTTTGAGCCAGTTTCCATCTTTTCTTTTTTTTATCCATATTTTAAACTGTTTTCAAAATAATCTATTCATATTCTATAATTTTTCGAATTTTCGTGACTATTGGAATTAATTGAATCACTAATCAAATAATTCAAATCATTATTAAGTATTGTGGTGAATTTCGCTTATAAATCCTATAAAGTAATTTATATACCAAAAGTACTTGATGCCTTTTCTGGTTACAATCTTTTGTACCAATGTCTGAAAATCATAACTTTTCCATAAACCCTTCATCGGTTTTAAATGAAACTCCGGATAGAAAAAGAACCTGATCAGATAATTAATTGACCATTTGTTGTACAGTGGCACTGCTAAAAAAGAGGATTCATGGCTGTAAAATCATTGCTGCCTGGTGATAATATCATGCTGATATTAAACCTAGATATTAATGTCTGCGAAAACTATTCGTTCAAAAGAATCGTTACTGTTTTTGAAAGAATTATAATTTCTGATTACTTGGATTTTTAACTAAAAATGCGTATTTTATATTCTTTATATTACCTGAATACAGACAAATAATTGAATAATAAAATAACTTCCTGAGCAAAAAACCGAACCGTTAACTACGAAACGGTTTAATAGAACAGGTATCCGGGCCCCTGTAAAAATCATAAATTTGTCAGGAATCAGTCATAAGCAACACAGATTTCTGCATAGAGTATTGCTGAAACAGGCCAGTGATGTGCATTGAAGAGACTCGTGTAAAGGAATCGTTATTTCTAGGGTATTAAATCTATAATCAATAAATATGAATTTTCAGTTTTAATCATTAACTAAATATGCAAAGGATTATTTATGCCTGAAACAATATCTCCCCTACAGAGTGCCAGAAAAAACTATAAACCGAAACTTCCAAAAGTTCTTGCCGAATATGGCAGTGCTGTTAAAGCTAATTCCGGTGGTCCAACGCAATCAATATCCGATCAAAATGAGATTAAAAGTCTTTTCGAAAACACTTACGGACTTCCGGTAGTCACTTTTGAAGGACCGGAAGAAAAAAACGGCAATATCAAAGCTGGTGTTATTCTCTCTGGGGGACAGGCTCCTGGAGGTCATAATGTTATAGCGGGACTTTATGATGGTTTGAAAAGACTAAATTCTGCCAATGAGTTATATGGTTTCCTTGGTGGACCAAGCGGACTTATAGATAACAAATTTTTAAAATTTGAGGATTCAACGATTGATGATTTTCGTAATACTGGTGGGTTTGACATTATTGGTTCCGGAAGAACCAAACTTGAAAAAGAAGATCAGTTTGATAAAGTTATTGTGAATCTTAAGGCATCAGGTATTACAGCACTGGTTATTATTGGTGGTGATGATTCCAACACAAACGCATGTATGCTTGCAGAATACTGCATTAAAAAGAATAGTGGTATTCAGATTATTGGCTGTCCAAAAACTATTGATGGTGACTTGAAGAATGAATGGATTGAAGCATCATTTGGCTTTGATACTGCAACAAAACTTTATTCCGAACTTATCGGAAATATTCAACGTGATGCTAATTCTGCAAAAAAGTATTGGCATTTCATCAAACTGATGGGAAGAAGTGCTTCGCATATAGCACTTGAATGTGCTTTGAAAACTCATCCCAATATTGCAATTATATCCGAAGAAGTAGCAGAAAAGAAGAAAACCTTGCGGGAAATTGTTACTGAAATTGCGGTTATTGTCAAGAATCGCGCTGATGCCGGGAAAAATTTCGGTATAGCTTTGATACCTGAAGGGCTTATCGAATTTATTCCTGAAATGAAAAAAATGATAAATGAACTTAATGAACTTATTGCTTCAAACACATCATACTTTGAATCTCTTAGTGATGACGACAAACTTCAGTATGTTAATAGTAAACTTTCTGCTGAATCGTCACAGGCTTTTTCCAGCATGCCTCAAACTATTCAGTTTCAACTTCTAATGGATAGAGATCCCCATGGCAATGTTCAGGTTTCACGTATTGAAACAGAAAAACTTCTTTTTGATATGGTTGGTGATCTTCTTCGTGAATGGAAAGCTGAGGGCAAATTCAAGGGTAATTTTTCACCATTAAATCATTTTTTTGGATATGAGGGAAGATGCGCTGCACCTTCAAATTTTGATGCTGATTATTGTTACAGTCTGGGATTCACTGCAGCAGCTTTGGTTGGTTCCGGAAAAACCGGTTATCTCTCTTCTGTACGAAATCTAACTAAGCCGTCAGATCAATGGATCGCTGGTGGAATTCCACTTACGATGATGATGAACCTGGAAAGACGCCATGGGAAAGACAAACCGGTTATCAAAAAAGCTCTTGTGGAACTTGATGATAAACCTTTTCAAAATTTTTCTGAAAAAAGAGAAAATTGGGCCTATAATGATGATTATCAGTACCCGGGTCCTGTTCAGTATTTTGGTCCGTCAGAAGTATGCGATCTAACTACAGTTACGCTGCTACTTGAGCATCAATAAATCAGTAATTTGATTTAGATGTAAATATTTCTTCTTGCCGGGTTTTTTAATCCGGCTCTTTTTTTGAGAATTTTCATTGTCGTGCAAATTAATTTTAGAAAAAAATCCCCGCCTTTAGTCGTATGATGAACGAAACTGCAAAGAGGCAAAATTCTTTGGAAAGATTTGTTGATTTAAAAGTGATTCGAACCTAATAAAGTGCAAATCCACTGGAGTATGTTAAATAAAGATTTCGACAACCCTGTTTTGAAAAGCAGGGTTGGCATTATTGTTGCGGTAATTAATTTCGTTCTCTCTGCCTGAATATGAGAGGAGGAAATAATGGCAAACGAAATAGATTTAAATACAGCAGATTATGAACAATTATTGCATTTGGGCCCACTTGGTGATAGAAGAGCTCATCAAATAATGGAAAATCGTCCGTTCGAAAACTGGGATGACATAAAAGGTATTCCAGGTTTTACAGAAAATACAGTCCATCTATTAAAGGAAGCCCATGCAACTATACATTCTAATAAGTAAAATTTGATATGTATAAAAAACAGGGGGGTTTTTACCCTCCTTTAATTCTTGTGTGTCTTTGATATTTTCAAAAAATCATATCTTGTTTTAATTTCTTTTCGATTATATTCGATTACCTTTGATTGCAATCTGTTTTCAACAAACTTTCACTGGCAGAAATTATTTTAAGCCAGAATATAAAACCATTGCCAGATATTGCATGGTGCGTTGGGGATATTTAAACCTATAGGAAAAGTTTAATTTTTGCTGAACCCAATGCTTCCTAAACGTGGCTTATAAAATCTAATAATAAATGAAATCCTCATTAATATAACAAAAACAGTTATAATTATGCCGCTTTCCTGGATAGCACTAAATTCGATCAAAGGGCTTGGTCCTGTTAGAATCAAACTACTTTTAGACAAGTTTGGAAGTCCTGATAATATTTTTAAGGAATCTGTTCAAAATCTTAGGTTGCTTATACCCGAATCATGTATTATACAAATCAACAAATCTGAAATTTTCACTTATGCGGAAAAACAACTTTATCTTGCAAATAAATCTGGTTTTAACATTCTTACAATTTCCGATAAAAATTATCCATTCTATTTAAAACAAATTTTTGCACCTCCTGTTATTTTATATACAAAAGGTAAAATCTCCGTTTTTTCTAATCACGCGGTGTCTGTTGTAGGAACCAGAAATCCCACACAATATGGCAAATATGTTACCAAACAAATATGTAAAGATTTACTGGGACAGAATTTAATAATTGTCAGTGGTCTTGCACGGGGAATAGATACTATTGCTCATGAAACCTGTGTTCAAAATAACAGAGCAACAATAGCAGTATTAGGAAGTGGTATAGACAAAATATACCCTCAATCCAATCTTGGATTGGCCGAAAAAATCACAGAAAAAGGAATGATTTTATCGGAATTTCCTTTGGGAATTCCTCCTGAAGCTTTTAATTTTCCTCGTCGTAACAGAATAATAAGTGGTTTATCTGCAGGTGTTGTTGTGGTCGAAGCAGGAAAGAAGAGTGGTAGTCTTATCACTGCGCATTATGCACTTCAGCAGGGGCGGGAAGTTTTTTCTGTACCAGGCCCAATAACATCACCTTTAAGTGTTGGAACTTTTAATTTATTACGGGATGGGGCAATACCGGCCCGAAGTGGATTAGAAATTGCAGAAAATCTGAAATTTGTAAGTAACACCAGTAATTTATCTACTTGTTGTTTACGATTACCAAAAGATCTTTTAAATGATCAGGAAAAACTGGTTTTACAACAACTTTCAGATATGCCAAATCGTATTGATGAAATATCTGAAAAAACGAATATATTAATTAGTGACCTGTTTTCCATTTTACTAAATCTGGAATTAAAGGGGTTCATTAAACAAATAAGCGGTCAACAGTACATCTCTTTAACTAGTGAATACCAATGAAAATTAATCGTTACAGTTTACGATATTTATTTTTATTAATTGTTGCAATCCTCCTTTTTTCATTAATAGGTGACCATGGATTTATAACACTTTATAAGAGTAATAAACAGATTAAAAATTTAAAAACTGAAATTGAATATTCTCAAAATATTATTGATTCTCTTAAAACTGAAATTGATCGCCTTAAACATGATACTTCATTTATTGAGAAAATTGCACGTGAAAAATATGGTATGGCAAAAGAAAATGAGAAAATTATCAAATTTGTTGAGGAGTCAGAATAAATGGCCGGGTTTCTTTTTAAAAAATTTTTAAAACAGATTCGAACAAATATTATTACAGGAACATTTTTAATTATTCCATTATTTGTTACTGTTATTATTATGGTAAAACTGTTCCAGTGGGTTGATTCCGCTCTTCCTGGAATTTTAGGAGCAGACTGGGCTCCTGGAATTGGAATTTTAATAACACTTATAATTGCTTATTTTGGTGGATTAGCTGCAAAAAATTATTTCGGGAAGAAATTTATTGATACTGGAAATGCAATTATTTCAAATATACCCTTTCTCAATAAAATATATCTGGCAATTCAACAAATAGTTGATGCTGTTTCTTTGAACAAAAAACGGCTTTTTGAACGCGCTGTTCTGATAGAATTTCCAAAAACCGATTCTTATTGTATTGGTTTTGTAACCAGTGAAATTAATACCGTTTTTTCACTTAAAACAGGACAAAAATTGGTTGCTGTTTTTATTCCAACAACACCTAACCCTACTTCAGGATATTTATTGTATTATCCCGAATCGGATATCATTGATCTAAATATACCTGTTGAAGCTGCAATTAAGCTGGTAATGTCGGGAGGTATACTTAATTCAGATCATTCACCAAAAGGCAAACCGATGTCCTCTAAAAACTGGAGCTGGATCAGAATGTTTAACAAAGATTCTTCAAAAACCGCAATGTCCGATCCTCGCGATTAACTATCAATGAGTATTAACAACATCTCTGCAATTATTCTCAATGTTTCGCCGTACCGTGAAACAAGCTGTATACTAAAACTGTTTTCACCTGAATATGGATTAATTACAGGAATCGCCAAAGGTGTAAAAAAACTTAAATCCCGAAGAGAACCTCTTGAAAGAGGTTCTCATATTAACTTAACTGTGTATTTTAAAAAAAACAGAGATATCAATACAGTCAGTAATATTCATATTATAGATTTTTTTCCGGGTATCAGAAGTAACCTGCAAAAAACTGCTATTCGTGATATTACATTTGAACTGATTATTGCTTCAATTATTAACTATAATCCTCAAAGAGAATTGTATTCTACTTTACTAAAATTTTTATCACAGTTGGAACAATTATCTGAAACTCATACTTTATACATACAACTTTGGCGTTTTTTTTATAAATTCGCTGATATTTCTGGTTTCGTACCGGATTTTTCTCAATGTATTTATTGTGGAACACCAATAAAAGAAAGTGGTTACCTTCTTATTAATAAAGGGGGTGTTTCGTGTCGAAATTGCTGTAAAAATGATTTCAGTGATCCTGATTGTCTTATACCCGAAAGATTGTTTTATATACTTGCTTCTTCCATTTTACAAAGCGATAACATCCCGTCTTTTGGTTCAGCTGAGTTGCTTCGAATAACCCGTTTAGCAGTCTCTTATTGCCGTTACCATCTGGACATTCATCGGGAATTTAAATCATTAAATTTTCTTGAACATTTAATCTTATCCGAAACAAACTGTACCAGTCATATAGCTGGTTTTTAATAACAATAGAATAGAGGGGTAATCGAATTTATTAAATTGAATTTGAGATATTTGGAAAACATATTGCTTATAGAAGATTTGTTTATTATTTTTTACATCTTTGAAGAGATTCAAATGATGGGCTAGTAACTCAGTGGTAGAGTATCGCCCTTTTAAGGCGAGAGTCGAAGGTTCGAATCCTTCCTAGCTCATAATCCTCCAAATATCTCCCAACGCAAAAACCCAATATATGTTAATATGAAAATAGATCATTTATCAAACATTTGGTCTTCATTGTCATTTCCTGGTATCAGGAACTGGGTTGCAAACTCTCCAAATCAGGGATGTTTCAAGGGATTAGCTGGTTCCAGTGATTCATTAATGATAAGTGACCTTTTCCGACAATCAAACAGACCGATTCTTGTTTTAACAGAGAACAGCAAGCATGCTGAAACGTTGGTTGATGAAATTGCTTCTTTTGTAGGAAAAAGCGAAGTTTTTCTTTATCCATCACGTGATGCAATCCCATATAATATGAAATCACCATTTGGTCCTACAGTTGAAGCACGTTTTCGGGTGCTATCAATGTTGCTGGAGGGATCAAAAAAAATAATCGTTGCTCCTTATACAACATTAATGCAAAAGATCCCGCATCGCAGGGATCTTTTTAATAAGATCATTCGTATTCGCCCGATGGATGAATTGTCAATAAATACACTTTCAGAGTGGTTAAATGAAAGCGGTTTCAGACGGGAAAACCAGGTTTCTGATATTGGTACTTACAGTGTTCGGGGATGTATTGTTGATATTTATCCTTTTTTAGTCGACAATCCTGTCAGGATTGAATTCTGGGGTGACAGTGTTGATTCAGTAAGGGATTTTGATGTTTTTTCTCAAAGATCTCTTCAGTTTCGTCAATCTATCAACATATTTCCAATGAAAGAGTTCTGTTTCTCTGAAGAAAAAGCTGAAAATGCAATAATTAAAATGTTCGAATTCTGTGAGAATAACAATGAAGATAAAATGGTTATTCATAAATTTGAACATCAATGGAAAACCGTTGGGGATTTTGAGGGTGCGGAATGGTTTTTACACTGGTTCGACCCATCTCATGCTTCCATACTTGATTATCTTTCTGATAACACAGTAGTTGTATGGGATGATATTATTCCATTAAATCGTCGTCTGGATGAATCCAGACAAAATTATCAACGACACCTGGAACGTGTTGCAGATCTTTACCGCCCGTTTTTATCCAATCCGGATCAACTTTTATACAACCCAAAGCAAATAAAAGATGATTTCAGTTTGTTTGATACTATATACCTGGATACAATAGATATACCCAATGATACTGTTATATTCAATGTTACTGTTACCGGGCAGCCACAATTTCCCCAGGATGTTAATGCTTTAACTGAAAATATAAACAGCCATTGTAAAGAAAACCTGCGTTGCATTTTATTGTGTAATAATTTGGGACATGCTGAAAGAATACAGGAGTTTTTAGAGGAGAGCTGCCCATGTTTGGAAATTGTGATCGGCTATCTTCAAAAGGGTTTCGTTATTAAAGAAACCGGTTTTTTAATTTATACTGAAACCCAGATTTATAATCATCCTCCCAAACCGGTTCGTACCAAAAAACAAAAAAGCAGTATTCCTGTTCTGAGTTTTGATTCTCTTTCTCCTCAAGATTACGTTGTTCACGAAGATCATGGGATTGCCAGATTTTTAAGAGTGGAACGTATTAAAACCGGAGAAACACAGAATGATTGTATGGTTCTGTTATATGCAGATAATTCAAAGGTATACGTTCCTGTTGAAGATTTTTATAAAGTTCAAAAATATGTCGGAAAAGATTCTAATTCGCCAGTTCTCTCCAAAATCGGAACTTCAGGTTGGGAAAAACTAAAGAATCGTACCCGTGAATCATTAAAGGAAATGGCACAAGAGCTTATTGATCTTTATGCCAAACGTCAATTTCTTGAGGGCATCCGTTTTCAACCGGATAATTTGTGGCAAAAGGAGTTTGAAGACTCATTTATTTATGAGGAGACACCCGATCAAATTAAAGCAATAAAAGATGCAAAAACCGACATGGAATCATCAAAACCAATGGACAGGTTAATTTGTGGAGATGTAGGTTTCGGGAAAACAGAAGTAGCAATGCGTGCTGTTTTTAAAGCTGTGATGTCGGGCTATCAGGTTGCAGTTTTGGCACCAACTACAATTCTTGCCGCACAACATTATTCCACATTTTGTGAAAGAATGGCAGATTTTCCAATTAAAATATCCATGTTAAGCCGCTTTTTGAAAAGTAGAGAACAGAAACCAATCATACAAAATCTTAAGGATGGTAAAATAGACATTCTTATAGGAACACATCGAATCCTTTCTGCAGACATCAGCTTTAAAAATTTAGGTTTATTAATCATAGATGAAGAACAACGTTTTGGTGTAAATCACAAAGAAAAATTAAAGCAGTTCAGATATAAAGTTGATGTTCTTTCAATGACTGCAACTCCTATTCCTCGTACACTTCACATGTCTCTAGTTGGAGCAAGAGATTTGTCAATCATTAACACCCCTCCCCGAAATCGCCTTCCAATTGAGACAAATGTTTCTGAGTATCATGATGAACTTGTGAAATCAGCAATTGAACATGAACTGGATCGAGGTGGCCAATTGTACTTTGTAAACAACAGAATAAAAAATCTCAGCCTTTTACAAGATAAAATTGAGCAGCTTGTACCAAAAGCCCGGGTTATATCTGCACATGGCCAAATGGATGAAAAATTACTTGAAACAATTATGAAGGAGTTCGTAGCTGGTCGATACGACATTCTGCTTTCAACTGCTATTATTGAAAATGGCCTTGATATTCCCAATGTTAACACCATTATCGTAAACAAAGCAGATACTCTCGGGCTGTCACAGTTGTATCAGCTTCGGGGAAGGGTTGGGCGATCATCAGAACAGGCTTTTGCCTATTTTCTTGTACCATCATTTAAAAAAATCAGTGAGATTTCCTTAAGACGACTAAAAGCACTTGAACAGTATACAGATTTAGGGTCTGGTTTTCAAATTGCAATGAGAGATCTTGAAATCCGGGGGGCTGGTAATATTTTAGGAACAAGACAACATGGATTTATTGCTGCTGTCGGTTTTGAACTCTATTGCAGATTATTACAAGATACGGTTAATGAGTTAAAGGGAGAAAAACCGGTTTTAAGAAAACAGGAAGTGAAAATTGAAATTAACACCGATGCGTATATCTCTTCAGAATATATTTCAGATAACTCCACAAGGATCTCAATTTATCAGGAGTTGTCTTCTGTATCATCAATAGAAGAGATTACAACCATTGAAGAAAATTTAAACGACAGATTTGGCCCAATTCCAGAATGTGTAAATTCATTGTTAAAACTTATGAAAATTAAAATTTTGGCTGGAAATGCCGGATGTTCGAGACTGGCCATTAATAAAAATAATGAATTGATACTAATATTTGAAGGTAATGAGGAAAGAATTAAAGATAGTATAAAAATGCTGTTTGAAAGATGTAATAGAAATTTCGAAATTCAAAATGAAATTCCTGTTTCAATAAAAACCCCACTTTTATCTAAATTTAATAGCGAACAGGTCTCGGAGGTTTTAAATATTCTAAGCTGTTTTGGTCCAAAAGAATCTGTTCATGTAATTTCACCAGTTTAAATTGTAAGTAGAATTTTTTCAAAAATGGTAATATTATCTTTTTTATTTTATAATTTTCTATTTATTAGTTACATGGATTTTGATTATAACATCATGTATCTTTTTCAATATTAGGTTATCGCAATTATAGAGATGGTAAAAGGCAGGATTGTTTTAAACAGAAAAAATCAGTGCTTTTGAGTTGAAAGGTAGAAAATGAATAAAATTAAAAATAAATATTACATTCTGATCAATTTATTACTTCCGGTTCTGTTTTTATTGAATTGTGAAAATAAAGTTTCCAGTCCAGTTATTGCAAGAGTTGGCAAAAGCATTCTTACTATTGATGATTTGAATAAATCCATTCCACCTGAATATAATAATGCGATTACTCATGAACAGAATATCAATTATGTAAAACAATGGATTCATACGGAACTTCTCTATAGAGAAGCAATTCAACGTAAAATTGACCGTGAACAACAAATGAAAAACCGTTTGAAAGAAATGAAAAAAAATCTCCTTGCAGCAGAAATGATTAATAGATATTCAACTCTTAACGAGTCTTCAATTATTGATGATAATATAATCAATGAGTATTATTCTAAACATAAAGAAGAATTCATTCGCGAAAGTGATGTAGCCAAATATCTTGAGGTTATTGTTGATGATCAAAAAACTGCATGGCATATTATCAGGAATGCAGACTCCGAAAATTTCCTGGAGTTTGCTTCAAACTATTCCAAACTTCCTGTTTCCGATTTATCGTATGTTCCTTATATCGCTCTTGATAACATACCTCCTGATATTGTACAAGCTATTAATTCTTGCAGGATTAATGGTATTACTAAGCCTATATCTTCAGAAATGGGATATCATGTAATTCTTGTTTTGGATAAACTGGAAAAAGGTGGTATATGTCTCCAGGAAGAGGTCAGAGATGAAATAATAAACAGATTATCTACAAAAATGCAAAAGCAAAGTCTGGAAAATTTGCTTTCTGAATTAAGGCTAAAAACAGATGTAGAGTTTAATGTGGATCTTATCCCTGGGAATAGAAATGAAAATATCGGGGACAGTTTGACCAATAAACAAGAAAATGAGGAGAATTAATGAAAAACATATTAACAAGAGGATTTATTTTACTGGTATTTGTTTTTTTTACTCACGCTCAGGACAACAGACTGGATGGAATCGCGGCAATTATTGGAGATGAAATAATTTTAAAATCTGAATTAGATGCATATACGATGTTACGGCTTAATGATTTCAATAACAAAGATTCCCTTAATTTATCAGATTTCAGAAATCAGTTTTTAAATGAATTAATCGATGGAAAAGTGTTGTTAGTTTATGCCAAAAATGACAGCATGATATCTGTAAAGGATCAGGAAGTGGATAAAGCACTTGAAAATCATATAAATATGTTACTTCAACAGAACAATCTTACATTGGACAGTCTTGAATCTGAAATCCGTCGTCAACAGGGTATTTCGTTAACCAAATTTAAGACAGAAGCACGAAAAGCTATAAGAGAGCAGCTTTATAAACAAAAATTACATCAATCATATCTTTATGACATAAAAATTACACGAAAAGATGTTGAAAATTTTTTCAATGAATACAAGGATAGTCTGCCAGATGTGGGAGAGAGTGTGTCTTTATCAAAACTTTCCCTCGAACTTAAACCAACAGAATCTATTTTGCAGGATTCGTATAAAAAAATTAATTCAATAAAGAACAAACTAGACAATGGCGAAAGTTTCGAGGAATTAGCAAAAAAATATTCTGAAGGTCCGGAAGCATCAATTGGGGGGGATCTTGGGTTTATTGAAAAAGGAAGTTTAAACGAACTTACCTTTGAAGAAAAAGCTTTTAAACTCTCACCTGGAAAGGTAAGCGAACCATTCAGAACCCGCCTTGGTTTCCATATTATTAAGGTAGTTGAAAAAACAGACCAAAAAGTCCATATTCGTCAAATTTTTATTGAAATAAAACCTTCAGAAAACGAAATTAATGCCGTTTATGCAACTCTTGATTCAATTTCTTCAGCTTGCAAATCCAAAAAAGATTTTGAAAATGCCGTAGTTAAATACTGCGTAGATAAATCTACAAAAAGTAAAAAAGGATATCTCGGGTGGAATATACTCCTGTCTTTATCTTCCCAATTAAGAACTTCTATTGAACAATTAAAACCCGGTGAAATTACAAAACCAATTAAGGAAAACAATATAGTATCTATCTACAGGATAAATGATAGAAAAGATAATCGAAAATTAACTCTGGAAGATGATTACAAAATTCTTGAAGAAAAAACAATAGATATAATGGCACAAAAGAAATTACGTGATTTGGTAGAGAAATGGCGTAAAGATATTTTTATTGAAATAAGGATTTAACAGTATTAATTTTTCGGGAATATGCTTCATAAAATAAGGATTTGCTTTTTGTGAAATACAATGCTCTTGCACCTGTATACGACAAGGTAATGCGTCATGTTAATTACGATGATTGGGTAAAGTTAATAAAAAGGATAAATTCAAAATATTTCCTTAATACAAAACCCAGGATATTTGAAATCGGCGGTGGTACCGGTACACTTGCAAAAAAATTAATAAAATCTGGATACTCATATTCCGGTTCAGATTACAGTTATTCCATGTGCAGAGAAGCCCTAAAAAAAAATCTGCCTTTTTTCTGCTGCGATTGCCGTTATTTACCCATTACATCTAAGTTTGACCTCGTGATATTTCTATATGATGGTATAAATTATCTCCAAAACCTCAAAGATTACTCAAGGCTTTTTGAACAAGTATCAATGTGTTTAGACAGAGATGGGTTATTCCTGTTTGATATAACTACAGAAACAAATTCACTGCGTTATTTTTCTGATTATGTAGATTATGAAGATTTTGGCGATTGTTTTTATTTACGGCATAGTTATTATAATAAAAGTGATTCAAAACAGTATAACGATTTTACCATTTTTAGAAAAGCCAACAATAATAATTCAGAATACAATAGATATGAAGAACACCATGTTCAAAAAGTTTTCTCTCCCAGGTTAATTAAGAAAACTATTAATTTGTCTGATTTTTCGATTCTGGGAATTTGGGATGATTATTCTTTTGATGAATATTCATTAGAATCAGAAAGAATTCATTTTCTTTTACAGAAAATTTGATCATGATACAGTTTACGCATGTAACAAAAATCTATGATGGTATATATGAGGCACTAAATGATGTTTCCTTTTTAATCGATAAAGCTGAATTTGTATTTCTAACCGGTGCCAGTGGTGCCGGAAAAACTACATTATTAAAACATATCTACATGGAGGAAAAACCTTCTTCTGGCCATGTTTTTACATGTGGATATGATTCAAAGTATGTACGCAATCGGGATCTGCCTTTTTTAAGACGAAAGCTGGGAATTGTTTTTCAGGATTTTCGTTTACTTAACGATCGTAATGTATTTGAAAATGTTGCTTTTGCTTTAAGAGTAACAGGTACTAAAGAAAGAGAAATTAAAAGAAAGGTATTTGAAGTTCTTGCCTTAACCGGTTTAAGCCATAAGTGTTTCAATTATCCCAACCAACTCTCAGGTGGAGAACAACAGCGAGTAAGTATCGCAAGAGCTATCGTGAATGATCCCTGGGTACTTTTAGCAGATGAACCAACAGGAAATCTGGATAAAGATGTTTCATTAGAAATTTTTAAGCTACTGCAAACAATAAACAGTTGGGGAACTACTGTTATCCTGGCTACACATGATCTTTTCCTGATAGATCAATACCATTACAGGCGACTGGTTCTGTCCAGAGGAGCCCTGATCAGGGGGGGTGATGCAAACGTTAAACCTAAATTTTCGGAGAATACTCTATGATTACCATAACTGGTGCAGCTGGTTTTATTGGATACCATGTATGTTTAAAATTACTGGATTCCGGAGAACATGTTATTGGAATTGATAATATAAATAATTATTATGATCCTGCATTAAAGGAAGCCAGACTATCCAATCTAAAAAAATATGAAAATTTCCATTTTTTCAAAGTTGATATTTGTGATTTTGAAAAACTTGGAAAAATCTTTACAAATTTCAAACCCCAAAAAATTTGCCACCTGGCTGCACAAGCAGGTGTTCGTTATTCACTGACAAATCCATTTGCATATCAAAAATCTAACAATGAAGGATTTTTGAATATGTTGGAAATAGCTCGAAAATTCAATATACACAATTTTGTTTATGCTTCTTCTTCTTCTGTGTATGGTGGTAATACTAAACTACCATTCTCTGAATCTGACCCTGTTGAAAAACCAATATCTTTATATGCTGCAACAAAAAGAAGTAATGAATTAACAGCTCATTGTTACAACCATTTATATGGGATTCCCTGTTCCGGTTTAAGATTTTTCACCGTTTATGGCCCATGGGGGAGACCAGACATGGCTCTCTTTATTTTTACAAAAGCCATTGTTGAAAATAAACCGGTTAAAATTTTTAATAATGGAAAAATGATCAGAAACTTTACATACATTGACGATATTGTTGATGGTGTTATCAGGGTTATTAATAATCCCAAACCATATGAAATTTATAATATAGGAAATGATAAAGCCGAGAACCTCATGGACTTCATCTCGGAAATTGAGAAAAATATCGGTAAAAAAGCTATTCGTGAATTTGCTCCAATTCAACCTGGTGATGTTGTTGAAACTGTTGCCGATATTTCAAAAATCAAAGAGCTTGGTTATGTGCCTGAAACAAATATTGATTCGGGAATAAAAAATTTTATTTCCTGGTATAATTCATTTTATAAAACATGAACTTGTTCTCGCATATTTTCATAACTTGTTGTATTTTCTCATTATTCTTAATATCATGATTTATCACAACATGGAGATAAAATGTATAAACCTGATATTTGTGTTGTCGGCCTTGGATATGTTGGTTTACCTTTGACAATAGAATTATCCAGATACTTTAATGTTACTGGTTTTGATATTAACAACAATCGTATTAAATGTCTGCTTGGTGGAAATGATCCAACCGGTGAAGTATCTGAAAAATTATTATCCGAAACAAAAGCCGTTTTCTCGACAGATCCTGGTGTAATTAGAAAAAGCAATTTTATAATTATTGCTGTTCCTACTCCTATCGATAAAAATAAAAGACCTGATTTAACTCCCATTATTAAAGCATCTGAAACTGTCGGGTCAAATCTTTCTGATGGGAGTATAGTTGTCTATGAATCTACGGTATACCCCGGTGTTACTGAAGATGAATGTGTACCTGTTCTTGAAAAACACTCGCAAAAAAAATGGAAGCAGAATTTCAATATCGGGTACTCTCCGGAACGCATCAATCCAGGAGATAAGGTTCATACTTTTTCAACAATAAAAAAAATTGTCTCTGGTGATACAGATGATACTCTCGAAAAAATAGCCACTGTCTATGGAACTGCTGTAAAAGCTGGTATTCATAAAGCTTCATCGATAAAAGTAGCAGAAGCTGCAAAAGTGATTGAAAATACTCAAAGGGATATCAATATAGCTTTAATGAATGAATTGCGTATAATATTCGATAAACTTGGTATTTCTACACGCGATGTTCTTGAAGCTGCATCTACAAAATGGAATTTTTTACCATTTGAACCCGGTTTGGTAGGAGGACACTGCATTGGAGTAGATCCATATTACCTTGCATATAAAGCAGAAGAAATAGGCCATCACCCACAAATAATTATGGCGGGAAGAAGAATTAATGATGCAATGGGGAGATATTTCACCAGAGAGTTAATTAAAAAAATGATTCATAAAAAATTGAATATAATGGATGGAAAAGTTTTAGTTCTTGGTATTACATTCAAAGAAAATGTTCCGGATATAAGAAACTCAAAAGTAATTGATATTATTCAGGAATTAGAAAGTTTTGGTGCAAATGCAGATGTTTGGGACCCTGTTGCAAGTCCTGATGATGTGCAAAATGAATATGGAATCAAGTTAATTGAAACACCTGAAGAAAATTTTTATGAGGCAATAATTATCGCGGTAAAACACAATTTTTTCATATCAAAAGGTATAGAATATTTTAAAAAATTTCTGATAAAAAATGGTATTATCTTTGATGTTAAAGAGGTTTCTGATAAATGTTAATTTTTGCATTGTTTTTTATTACCGGAATTTTTTCTATTCCACAAGCTACAAGTCTTACACAAAAACTTGATACAAACTTAATAAATCAATATAAAAAGCATAATTTGATTCCTAAAGATATCAATTCTATAGATTCAAAGAAAATATTTAATGCCTATGATAATGATAGTACTACAGCAAAAGTCCTTCAACTTTCCAAAACTGATTCTTTGTATTCAAGCAACAATGATTCTATACATCCCAAAAAATTATCTGTTTACGAAAAATTAGTTCAGGGCATAGATATTAATCCGGATAGTTTATTACCAACCCTTAAAAACTTTGGTTACGATATATTTAACAATTCAAAGCCATCAACATTTGCTCCTTCTGATTTTGTTACTGTTCCGTCTAATTATCCAATCGGTAGTGATGATGAAATTATTGTAATGCTTTGGGGAAGAATAAATGAAGAATATAGACTAAAAGTTGACAGAAATGGAAAAATCAACATACCTAGAATCGGACCTGTTTCTGTTGCAGGGAGCTCTTTCAATACAATGCGTGAAAATATTCTTAACCGCGTTGGTAAAATTGAAGGTGTAAATGCTTCTGTCTCAATGGGGGAACTCAGAACTATTGGTATTTATATTGTCGGCGAAGTCGTTTCTCCTGGTTATTATACATTAAGTGCATTATCTAATGTTACAAATGCACTTTTTGCTGCTGGAGGTCCTACAAAAAATGGTTCTTTGCGAAAAATACAACTGAAACGCAACGGAAAAATAGAAGCTAATATTGATTTTTATGATTTTTTAATTAATGGAATCGATAATACTGGATTACGGTTGCAATCCGGTGATGTAATTTTGGTTCCTATTATAAAAAATATGGCAGCAATTACAGGAAATGTAAGGAGAAGTGCTCTATATGAATTCAATGATAAATTGAATTTAAACCAGTTAGTCAAATATGCCGGTGGTTTTACTCCATCCGCATGGACTAACAGAATTCAAATTGAAAGATTTATTAATAATGATTATCAGGTAGTGCTTGATTACAATTCTGAACATAATGACTTACCATCTTTTGAAATAAAGGATGGTGATATTGTTAAAATATATCCTGTTCTGGAAAAAAATCATAACGCAATCTATTTAAGTGGTAATGTAAAGAGACCTGGTAAACAGGAATTTAAAGAAAATATGCGTATAAGTGATATCTTGTTTAGCTACGATTTATTACTACCGGAAACATATTTTGAATACGCTGTCATTTTACGACAAGATCCACCAGATTTCCTTGAAAGAATAATTACATTCAACCTGAAAAATGTTTTGGACAATTCATTATCAACTGATAATTTAACTTTAAAGCCAAAAGATCAAATAGTTATTTATAATCGAGACTTTTTTGAACCTGTACGAACCGTATATATAGAAGGTGCTGTAACTTATCCAGGTGAATATAAACTATTGAACAACATGACTATTCGTGATTTGATACTTCAGGCAGGAGGCTTGACCGAAGAAGCAAGTCCCATACGTGGAGAAATTTATAGAAGAAAATACCTTGAAAATAAAGAAATGTTAACTGAAAAATTTGATTTTTCTGTCGAACTGGCTATGAAAAATTTGTCTGAACATAATCTTTCTTTACAAAAATTGGACAGGGTTTTTATTCGCAATAAGAAGGGATGGGAAGAAGAAAAGAAAATTAAACTAAGTGGTCAGTTTGTTTATCCTGGAAATTACATTTTATTTGAAGGTGAATGTCTTGGAGATTTAATCAAACGAGCCGGTGGTTTAAAGGAAGATGCTTATCTTGCAGCTGCTGTATTTACAAGAAAATCAGTAAAAGAACTTGAAACAAAACATCTTAATGAATACAGTAAACAAATGGAAATGGATCTTTTATCTTATTCTACCGAAATGGCTGCAAAAGAAAATTCAAATGATCTACAGGAAGCATTGTCACAACAGATTGAAATGAAACAAAAGATTGAAAAAAAGGAGAAAAGCGGTCGTGTTATTATTGATATGAGGAAAAAGGAAAATTATCAAAATTTTATACTTGAAGATGGTGATGAGTTATTTGTACCAAGAAAGCCAAACACTATATCCGTTATTGGTGAAGTCTTTAATCCATCTACTTTCATTTTTGAACCCAGCAATCCTTTTGTTTCTTATTATCTGAATGCAGCTGGAGGTTTAAAGAAAAGTTCAGATAAAAAACAGATATACATAATTAAAGCAAACGGTTCAATATTAACGAAAAAAAAGGTTTTGAACACAAATATTGAACCAGGAGATGCTATAGTAGTTCCACAAAAAATTATCTACTCAAATCCTCATAAACGTTTTGTAGATACTGCAGATGCAATTTTTAAAATATCATCAATCTTTGCTACTTTATTAACGCTTATTGTTACAGCATCAAAACTATAAATCTGTATTAAAAATGCAAACAATGCTCTTTTTAAAACGATCATTATACTTCATAAGTATTACTTTTGAGAATCTGTGTTTCTTCTTTGTTTTTATAAAGAAACTGTTCTTAACTAAGTTAAGGGATAATTTGAAATTAAGAAATCTTGCTGGTATGACAATTTTTGCTGGTGAGTGATATCGTTTATTTAAAACTGCAATAATCTTTATCTCTGTATCAGATATAAAAAGACATCAGTCTGAAGTTTCTTTCAGACTGATGTCTTTCTTTTAAACCGTAAATATCATTATTCTTCAATGTTTTCATTTTTATCTTCAGATTCTAATTTCTCATTGTCTTCGTTGTCTACGTTATTTTCCGGTACTGCTTCAATTATTTGATCTCCATTTGTATTGGCATCCTTTTCACAAAGTGCTATATCAATAACAGCATCTCCTTCCGCAAGATTCATCAATTTAACTCCCTGCGTATTTCTGCCAATTACAGATATTTTATTTGTATCAACTCTTATTATGATTCCATTTTTGGTAATACACATTAGATCATAATCACCAAATATTCCTTTTAGTCCAACAACATTACCATTTTTTTCTGTTACTTTTATGTTTTTAATACCTGAACCACCCCGATTGGTTTTTCTGTAATCAGAAACTTGTGTTTTTTTACCATATCCTTTTTCTGTTACTGTTAAAACCTGATCATTTTCATTAATTTTAATCATGCTGATAACAATATCACCATTTCGAAGAGTGATTCCCTTGACTCCCCGAGTATTTCTACCCAGTTCTCTTGTTGCGCTTTCATGAAAACGAACTGCCTGCCCGAATTTTGTTCCAAGTATGATATCGCTTTCACCAGCAGTTAATTTACATTCAATTACCCTGTCTCCATCATCAAGATTAATTGCATTAATTCCATCTTTTCTAATATTTGAATAAGACGACAATAATTGCTTGTTTATTATTCCAAATTTTGTTGCAATAACTATAAAGTGTTTATCATCAAATTCTCTTACAGGAACAAATGCTGCAATTTTTTCTTCCGGTCTTAAATTAACAAGATTAACAATGGGTCTGCCGCGTGAGTGTCTTCCGGTTTCTGGTATTTTATAGACTTTTAACCAATAACATCTTCCTGTATTAGTGTAAAACAGGATATAAGCATGTGTTGATGCTACAAAAAGTGTATTTATAAAATCATTTTCTTTTGAGTCCATTCCCTTGACACCTTTACCTCCTCTTGCCTGTGCACGATATGTGGATAAAGATGTTCGTTTAATATAACCCTCATGAGTCAATGTAACAACCATGTCTTCTTCAGCTATCAAATCTTCTATATCTACATCACTGGATGCATCTACTATTTCAGACCTTCGCTCATCACCAAACCGTTTTTTTATTTCCAACAGCTCATCTTTAATAATTTGCATTCTTAATTCTTTTGATTGCAGTATGGTATTCAATTTTTCTATCAATTTTATTAATTCATTATACTCAGATTCAATTTTATCCCTTTCAAGCCCTGTTAACCGCTGCAACCGCATTTCGAGTATTGCTTTGGACTGAATTTTTGTAAGTCCGAATTTTTCTTCGAGGCTGATTTGAGCTTTGTCAGGAGAATCGGAATTTTTAATTATTGATACTATCTCATCAATATGATTCATTGCAATACGTAAACCCTCAAGAATATGAGCTCTGTCGCTTGCTTTTTTCAACTCATATTCAGTCCGTCTAACGACAACTTCATGTCTATGTTCAACAAAATAGGATAATAGTTCCTTTAAATTAAGCTGACGCGGCTTCAGGTTTACCAAAGCAAGATTTATTATTCCAAAAGTGGTTTGCATTTGTGTGTATTTATACAGTTTATTAAGTACTATGTCTCCATAGTCATCTCTTTTAATTCCAATGACAATTCTCAAACCATGTCTGTCTGATTCATCTCTTATAAAAGAAATTCCTTCTATTGATTTTTGTCGTACTAAATCAGCTATTTTTTCCAGAAGGTTTGATTTATTCACCATGTATGGGATTTCGGTTATTATAATTTCTTCTCTGTCATGAGAATTTTTAACAACTTCAGCTTTTGACCTGATTATTACTTTACCACGACCTGTTCTATATGCTGCAAGTATACCTGATCTTCCATATATAATACCACCTGTTGGAAAGTCTGGTCCTGGAATTATTTTAAAAAGGTCTTCAATTGTAATTTCCGGATTATCTATGTACGCTACAGTTCCATTAATCACTTCTGTTAAATTATGCGGTGCCATATTTGTAGCCATACCCACGGCAATGCCAGTTGTTCCATTAACAAGCAAATATGGAATTTTTGCTGGTAAAACTGTTGGTTCCTTTAGTGAATCATCATAATTCGCAGCAAAGTCAACAGTGTTTTTCTCGAGATCTTTAAGCATCTCCTCAGCAAGGGAGGTCATTCTACATTCAGTGTATCTCATAGCTGCTGCAGGATCACCATCAATTGATCCGAAATTTCCCTGTCCATTTACCATTGTATAGCGTAATGAGAAATTCTGTGCCATGCGAACAAGAGAATCATAAACAGCTGCATCTCCATGTGGATGATATTTACCAATAACATCTCCAACAACACGTGCACATTTTTTCGGGGCTTTATTATGAACCAATCCAAGTTCGTTCATTCCAAAAAGAACCCGGCGATGTACAGGTTTAAGACCATCTCTGACATCCGGCAAGGCTCTTGCAGTTATCATGCTCATTGAGTAATCAAGATAAGACTTCTGCATTTCTTCTTCTAAATAGACTGGATAAATTTTACTTAATTCATTCATTTTATATGTCACCTCTTCAAAAAATCTTCATCCTCAAGCCAACGAAGGTATGGAATAGCATTATGTGCTGTTGCATCGAAGGTAAGTGGTGTTATTGTTATATAGTTATTCATTAATGCGCAGGAATCAAAAGCATCTGATTTTTCAAGATCTTTTTTGTCACCTATAATCATGTATCCCTCACCTGTATGGTGAGTTTCAACTTCAATTTTTTCATAGCGATCATCAAAAAATGCCATACTTTGCCAGGTAATACGGGTTCCTTTTACCTCAGATGGTTTACATGGAGGAAAATTAATATTATAATAGTATTTTTCATCATTTTTATTAAACTCTCTTATTGTAAATAACAGTTTTTCAACGATACCAGGAACTAATGCTGCATATTCCAGGCAATATTCTGTACTTTCTTTACATATCGAAAAAGAAAAACTTGGTATATTCCAGAAAGCTCCTTCACGGGCACCTGCTACTGTTCCAGAATAAAAAGCAGATAATCCGCTATTTTCACCAAAATTAATTCCTGATACAACTATATCTGGTCTTTGTGGTAAAAGATAGCTGACAGCAAATTTAACACAATCTGCCGGAGTACCACAAATTCTATATCCATTAATTCCATTTATATCAGATCTTTTTTCATAATGGAGAGGTTTTGTATAGGTAAAGGAATGACCTGCACCACTGCGTTCATTATCGGGAGCTGCAGTTATAACATTGAATTTATTTTTTAAAATATCATAGAGATATTTAATACCTGGAGCATTATACCCATCATCATTCGTTAATAACACTGTTAATTTAGATTTCATTTTTTTTCCATTAAATATCAAGATTTTTTACTTTTGAAGCATTGTTTTCTATAAATCTTCTTCTTGGCTCTACTTCTTCACCCATAAGCATTGTAAACACCCGGTCTGCTTCTACTACATCTTCCATTTTTACATTTAACAGCATCCTGGTATCAGGATTCATGGTAGTATCTGCAAGCTGTTCAGGATTCATTTCTCCTAAACCTTTATATCTTTGTATAGAAATATTTTTTCTTTCATTCCACTCTTTTAAAATCATATCTTTTTCTTCATCATTAAAAACATATCGTTCTTCATTACCAGATTTAATTCTGTATAAAGGAGGCTGAGCTATATAAACATTTCCATTCTCTATTAACTGCGACATATGTCTGAAGAAAAATGTGAGTAACAGAGTTCTGATATGTGCTCCGTCAACATCTGCATCTGTCATAATAATTATTTTTTTA
>DATGNN010000468.1:0-16551 GCA_035306725.1 Chitinispirillaceae bacterium
TTTATAAGCACTATCAAGAACGGCACGTATTGATGAAGATCCGAGGCGATATATGTCCGATACAGCCCAGGTTATATGCCATACATCAAATCTTCTTAAACTATCTACATAATTAAAATACAGGTCACTGATAGTTTCGGCCTGAGATTCATTGAAAAACTGATTACGCATCGCCCAAATTGTCAGTGATGCCCCGGTTTTGCCACGGTTAAGTTCATATTCGGCAACCTGAAGAGACTGATCTATATCAATCCCCTCAAGCAATACATCATTTCTATTATGTGTCAGATATCTCATACAACCGTTTAATAACGACAAAAATACCACACTTGTTAAAACATAAAACATCCTTTTGCTTTTATTCCAATTCATAGTTCATCCTCCTCTCTCCCTGAATTCGGAGTATCATTTATGCATACGTCATGCCATAGTAATGATTAACTGGCTATTTATTCCCGTATTCGTCGTAAAAGCAGATTTTAGCTTTACTCAAAATATGAAGGTGATTAATGAAGTGTACTAATATACAGTTATGTACTGGAAAAAGAAGCAATTACCTTTGGATTATTACACTTACCCGGAAAAACTGTAATTTAGAGTAATCTGGTAACTGAGTCACTTCCGGTCAAAACTGTTTTCTTGCTCCTGATCAAAAAAAAAAGTATGTTATACATTAATACTTGTCCATATAAATCAGTGCACAGACACACTAATCCTGGTTACAGGGTAAATATGTTAAAAGCCGGGATTTGGGCCCGTTGGTTCGGGCGTTTTAGAAATGAAGTTTTTCTAAACTGAGCAAGATTCACCGGTAATATGTATGTTAAGAACCGGCGAACTGTTTTAATGTTATTTTGACAATGTGATATTTATTATAATCATAACAGTCGGGAGAAATTAAATATGTTAAATAATGAATTACTTGATATCCTTTGCTGTCCGGAAACAAAGCAGGATCTTAAACTCATTGATGAACAAACCAAACAAAAGATTAATGATAAAATTAAATCTGGTGAATTAAAAAACAGAGGTGGAGAAACCATAAAAGAAACAATTGATACCGGACTTCTCAGAGAAGACCATAAATACCTCTATCCGGTCCGGGAGGACATCCCGATTATGCTCATTGATGAAGCTATCCCCTTCGAACAGTTCGACGCTTCTTCTGAGTAACTCTTAGTATTATAGTTGTAAAAGCATATAATAATAGTGAAATTAAAATGATACGGATATAAAATCCTTTAGAAAAGAACTCGTCCTTTTTCTTTTTACTACCGATCAGAAGCATTGAAGAGAGGGAATCTCCACATTCGCTTTTGGCTGTTACTCTAACAGAATATACCCCATCACTGTCGACTTCCATAGATTCCCAGGGCAAAACCCACTCAAAAGTTATCAGCTTCAAACTGTCATAAGCCTGATAATCAAGACAATAAAATTCGCTTGCTGTATCACAAGGGATCCGGATATTAAGTGGAGTTGTCTCACCATACGGATCAATTGTAAAAACCCATGAAGAACAGTTAACAGCATTTTTCGAACGTATATACCCCGAAACTCCATCAGGCGTATTAATTGCATCCCAGTACCATAAACTGTCTCTATACCAATTTTTGACTGTTTTACTGCTCCATTCCATTAAAAAACCATCTGTTTGTATCTTTTTCCCAATACCACTGATATCAAAATCCTGCTGTGCCTCTGTTTTCAATGCTGTCAAAATTAATAAAATTATAAATTTGCCAATAATAAATGTTTTCATAATAATCATCCCTGAAAAAACTTGACGTTCCTTAATACAATAACCCGAATCAGACAATTCAGGTTAAATTCGTTATGGTTATTCAAAATAATATGTTTTTATGAGTTCACTATTTTTTTGAACATCGAAAACCTATGCTCACCTCCGGATATGCCGGTGAGAACCAATGACGATTTGTAATTCGCAACTGCTTTTTTCCGCTATACCATCCTCCACCTCTGATAACCCGGTATAAACCTGCCTGAGGTCCCTGTGGATCCCTTTTTTCTGAAAAAGAGTAATAATCCCGTTCATAAAAATCTGAAATCCATTCCCAGACATTACCGGTCATATCGAATAATCCCCAACCGTTAGGTTTATATGAACCTGTCTTCTGTGGATGTTTTTTTCCAGAAAATGGGCAGTTTTGTGAAGAGGGTGGTGAATCCCCCCACGCATAAGTATATTTCTGGCCAGCTTTTGCAGCATATTCCCACTGTGCTTCCGATGGAAGAGTTTTTCCTTTGAATCTGCAATATGCCTGTGCCTGATACCACGTAACACATACAACCGGATAATCAGGATTCCTATAACTTGAAGGTACCTTTACAGACATAAATTTCCCTCTGCTCCATACCATACAGTTGTCATAATGAGCAGGTGTGCATCTTCCAGCACGGACGCAAGAATCGTACTCTTTTTCAGTTACCTGGTGTCTGTCTAAAGAAAATGATGAAACCGTAACCTCATGTTCTGGAATCTCATCTGCTTCTCCATCATTATCACCCATGGTAAATAATCCTCCTGTAATTTGCGCACTCTGCCCTGCCCATACTGTAAAAACCCACACAATGATTGACATCAGGGTGGTTTTTAGAGACCTGGATAAAAAATTAGTCATTACTGCCGAAACTCTCTATAAAAAGCAGAACCAGTCCAAAAAGCGCAAATGCGCTAGCGACAACAACAGTTTTAATCTTTTTTCCGTTTCTCTCTTCGGTATCCTGAACTGATTCAATTGTATCGGGAACAGCAACTGAAGGTTCAAGCACAAATTTCAGAGTATCAGATCCACCACTCGAAACAGTTATTTTGCGCTCGAAAGGTTTAAAACCCGATGCTTCAACACGAACAGAATATTCTCCGGGTTTGACAATTGAATCGACAAAAGGGGTTTTTCCTGCAGATCTTTCATCAATGTAAATTTGTGCACCTGAAGGTTCGCTTGTAAAAAATATGGAACCTGGTCGGTTGAGAACGAACTTAAATGTAACAGAGGAATCGACCTGAAGTCCGATTTTCCTCATATAATACCCTTTTTTCTTCAAAATAAGGTTATGTTTTCCTACAGGGACATCTTTAACAATAACTGGACTTAAACCTGTAACAGAATCGTTAAAAACTACTGCTGCTTCCGATGGTTCTGTAATAATTGTTACATCCGCGGATTTATTCAAATCTGTATCAATAGATTGAGAATCCGGATTTTTGGTTACAGAATCAATACCGTGACCGTTATTTAATCTATCTGAAGCAGTATTATTTAATGAATCATTGCTCTTTTTCGAACCTGAACTTTCCGATTCGTACGAAAAGGATAGTGAAAAAAGGAGCAATATTGTGCATATAAATATTTTGCTCATAATAACCTCAATATAAACTATTTTAAAAATTAATTTTAATCTGATAATAAACAGTTTTCAAGCCTTGAATTTGCATAACCGATTCAAAACCATGCATTTTCGGAGTTTTTATACTGCTGTTCTTTAAACAAGGAGTATCCTGGCAAGGAACAATTCATTCATATAACAGTACACAGGAATATACAACAAGGTAAAACCTTTTTATTTAATAGAGTTCGCTGTTATGTTCCAGGGTACAGGAATTATTTTTACACTGAATGGAAACGATTAATTTGCGATCCTGGTTGCATGGTACCAGTTTGGAAGCTTGAGCTGCACAAGCGCGCATTACCATAAAACAGGTTTATGACTTCGAAGAGTTGTATCCACCTGGGGTAGTTCAAGCGCAAAGTCCAGATGTGACCATAGCCAATGTCGGAATATGATTATCGAATCAGGTTGGGATATGGCTGGATCGCAAAGAAACTTGCGTAAAGAATCGTTCGTTTTTTAGGTTAAATACGTAATCTTTAATTTGAGCAATTTTTATAAGAGCTCACGCTTTATCAGTCTGGATCATTCATTAATGTCCTTAATTTTTCAGCGAATCTTTTCGTTTATTTTTCTTACAGGGTTACTTTGTTTTATCAGTACTCATACAGCTTATTGTAATGATACTGAAACGATTGCAATTGCAGAAGAATTTGATACAACAGAAACAGACCGCAAAAGTAAACAAAGTATTACAGATACTGTTTTTTATGAGTCTGCTCATATTAATTATGATGCAGAGAATAAAATGCTTCGTCTGACCGGTGATGCCAAGGTAAAATATCAGAAAATGCAGCTGTTTGCAGACACAATTCTGTATCAGATCGACCAGAATATCTTTACAGCTTCAGGAATGCCACAACTTGTAGAGGGAAACGATACTACAATTGGCGATTTCATGATTTACAATGTAAAAACCCGCAGAGGCAGAGTACGGTATGCTTCTACGTATGTCGATGGCAACCATTTTCATGGCAGTAAAATCATCAAATCTGAAAAAAACGAATTATATGTTGATGAAGGTGATTTCAGTTCATGCGCCCTGGTAGATACTCCGCATTACTATTTTTACGGTAAACAGATTAAAGTAGTTCCAAATGACAAAATAATTGGTAAACCAGTTGTCCTTAATATTGGAGATGCACCCGTAGCTGTTCTCCCTTTCTTCATTTTCCCTATAAACCGTGATCGCAGAAGCGGAATCCTTACTCCTGCATGGGGTGGCAATCCTTCATCCGGAGGTTATGTTGATAATATTGGGTACTACTTTGCCCCTAACGACTATATAGATTTTACTGTCCGTGGAAAAGTCTCTGAATTCAAGGATTTTGTTATTGAAGGTTCGAGCAGATACAAAATAAAGTACCTTCTTCATGGTGGAATAAGTGCACGGTATGCCCTGTCTTCCGATTTTTTGAAACGTAATCAATTGTGGGGTATTGAGTATCACCATAACCAGGATCTCACACCTGATGGGTTAACAAAACTTAGCGGCTCCGGAAGGCTTGTTTCACAGAAAAACTTTTATCAGGAGATTTCTGAAGACAACCGGGACCTGCGCGAACAGGAGCTTACTGCCAATATGTCGTTGTCGCGCCAGTTTCCTAAAATCAACGGCAGTTCAAACATATCCTGGATGAGACGACACAATCTTCTTGGAGATTCGATTACTGAGGACCTTCCATCGGTTTCATTCACTCTTGCAAGCAGACCACTTATCTCTCAGGATGAAGATCAGGATTCGGCAAAATGGTTCAATAAAATCTATTACAGCTACAATGCAAGAGGCCTTGTAAGACATCATGAATACCGCAATATCAATGAAGAATACTACTACCCGGGAATGACCAATTCAATTTCAGTAAATTCACCGCAAACAGTATTCAAATGGTTCACAGTCAATCCCAGATTCAATGCCAGAGCATCAACTTTCTACGGATATATGGATACCAGTATTTCATATTACGATACACTCCGGGATGAAGTATCCTATTATCTCCAGGGATCAGAAAAAGACTACATGTACCCGGATTATGAAGAGGTCTCGAGAGACACTGTTTCGTATAACAATCAGGGTTTTCCCGACAGCATCAGAATAGTCAAAATTAAGGAAACTGAAGTTGCAAGATACGATACAACCAGGAATAAACTTATTACAGATGCCGCATGGAATGCATCTGTAGATTTGTCTACCACACTATATGGAATTTTCCCTTTTAAAATATTAAATTTCACAGGGTTGCGTCATACATTAACACCCAGAATCAGCTACTCATTTATACCGGAACATAATCAGGACAAACGGTTTTTTCTTAATTTAAACCAGAGTTCTGGTCACAAACGGCAACAAACAATCAATCTGAGCCTGGACAACCAGTTTCAGGGAAAAGCTGCCAAAAAAGTTGGAGAGGAAGAGAAGCCGGTTGAAGAGAAGTTTTCTATAATGTCAGTCAATTTATCAACCAGTTATGATTTTGAAGGTGAGTCACACAAATGGAGTAACCTTCTACTAAATGCATCTACGTCTTATAAAATGGTCCGTCTCTCCTACAATTCTTCTTTCTGGATGTATGATGAGAATGATGCATTAAGTTTTCCTATAATGAATCAGATGTCTTTGGGAGTAAATGTTGGAACTCTGAGTGCCAAAGGCTCTTTTTGGGGCGGAGATCTCCTTGTATTTGATTCTCTTCAGCCAGACGACCCTGTAAAATATATAAACTCAGGTAATCAAAGCTGGGACATAAGCCTTACACCAGCATATAATTTTCAACTGTCCCGCTCATATCCTACCGATATGTTCGAACCCAAAAAAACATTTAACCTGAGCGCATCTGCCAGAATCAACTTTACACCTAACTGGTCAATCAGCTGGAGTGGAAGATATAATTTCAACGAAAACCAATGGACCGAAAACAGTTTTAACCTCTATTGCGATCTTGAATGCTGGGATATGAGATTTCAGTGGAGACCAGAAAAACTCAATCCTGGTTTTTACTTCCTGATCAATATCAAAAAATTACCGGAACTGAAATGGGAAAAAAGAAGTTGAACTTTAAATGAAACCTGATTAATTTCTGAACTGTGCATCACACAAAGCCGATTAAAAACAGGGACTGCAGAAACACACGTTCCGAATTACATTTTTAAGAACTACAAATGCTGGTTTTTCAAATAGGATATAGAGCCGTAAATCTGTGGTTATCTGGAACGCATTTAATGAGCCGTTTTTTCATTGAAATTTCACAAATCGAGATGCATGATATTGACCAACAAAACACGTTTTCATTTATTTTTACGATCAAATTCGAGATTTATCACAAAATTCGCTATCTGCTGGTTTGACTGTAATAATCTCTTCTTTTCCTTCGCATTGAATTTTTACATTAACCGAATTTTCATTACGTACTTTTGAATAACGTGCAACTATAGAAGCTGCCAGTTTTTTTGTATCATTGTCAATAATAGAATCTGTAATCCCAAATGGACCAGGAATATCCGAAATCTGGAAAAAACAGATGCTCTCATTACAAAATTTTTCGAGAATGTTATTTTCAGATTCATCTCTTGATACTACAAGTTTATATCCGTTAATTCTGAAATGTCTTCCGTACGCCATGAGCTTGAAATCAGAAAGTGAAACTGTTTTACTTTTTGATAACATCTCATGGATACGATTCGCTGTGTGGATATTCGTAAGAATACAACCTCCTGCAGGAGTTGAATGAATCAGATTATGTTTTTTAGCATACTCAAGTTGTCTTGTTCTACTCTTACCACTAATATCCAGTAATTTTTCACGATCTATCAAGCCTTCAATTTCAGGTTTTGTTGGTGAAAATAACCTTGCAGAAAGTGGACGAACCAATATGCCTTTTAAATTTGCACTTTTCTCAATTTTATGAAGACAATCCATACGCTGAGACATTGGTCGCTGTCCAACCACCTCTCCGGTAGCAATAAAAGAAGCCCCCTCTTCAACCATAATTTTAAAAGCTTTTTCCAAACGAAGTATTCTGCAATCAATACATGGATTGGCATTTTTACCAAATCCAAATTTTGGATTTTTGACCATTGAAAGGAACTCCTGCCCCTCTTCCTCAATTCTGAGAGGGATTTCAAGAGCCTGCGCATACGTTTTAATATTTTTATATGAAAAGCCAAAACCGGAATAAAAGGGAAGAACAAAATGTAGTGCTTTCAATGATATTCCCTGGCTTTTTAAAAGGTGAACTGCGATTACACTATCGAGCCCCCCCGAAAACAATACCAAACCTTTAATCATAATTACAATAAACCTTCAAATAACATGAATCATCTTTAAAAATCTATCATCACAACACATAAAAACATCCCAACCAAAACAGTAAAACTTGTTTTTATGTTCAAATATAATAAAATAACTTTATCCTTTTGATACGAGACTGAATCAGGATTATTTTTAGGGTTAACAGAAGTTCCCCTTAACCCGGCAGTATTTGTTCATCTGCAGATATAAAATGAAAAAACACAAAAAACTCAGCCATTTTATCGAGTATATAATCCTTATATCAATAGAAGGTTTTTTACATTTACTACCAAGAAACCTTGCTCTTTTTCTGGGGAGTATTACAGGTAGAATTATATACAGATGTGGTTTTTACCGCAATATTGTTAAAAAGAACATGGAGCATGTCGGGTTATGGGACAAGAAACAGATGGAAGAGATAACCTGTAAACTTTATCGTAATATGGGCAGGTATATGATCGATTTTCTCAAATCATCAAAAAACAAACCACCTTTCAAAATCTACAATCTTGATTTAGTGGATAAATCATTTTCCCGAAAAAAAGGAATAATGATACTGCTCGCGCATTTTGGTAATTGGGAACTTCTTGCAGATATATTTGGAGAAAAGATCTCTGATCTCAATGTAGTAGCGAAAAAGATGAAAAATTTAAGAATTGAAAACTGGCTGGCACGAAAACGTTCCCAGGCCGCAGTGATAACAATCTACACAGATCGTGCTTTGCGTAAAATGCTCGAAGTATTAAGGAAAAACGGAATTGTTGCCATGCTTATTGATCAACATGCAGGTAAACATGGAACAATGGTTCCTTTTCTTGGCAAAGAAGCAAATACAGTTCGAACTATGGCAGGAATAGTTTCAAAAACCGGATGCAGCGTTTTATCCACTTACGCTATTATAGACGAACATAACAATTATAGTATCGTTATTAATGAAGCACCTGCTGTATTTACTGAAGATATGAGCGATGATGAGATAATATTTGAATACCAAAGAATTCATAATGAAATAATATCTAACTGGATACGTGAGCACCCTGAACACTGGTTTGGATGGTTTCATAAAAGGTTCAGAGGAATAGTAAAATACAAAAGCTAAAATTAACCAGCCCCCCATCTTGTTCGTCAAGGCACACGGTTGTTTTTTAATTACTAGTTACCATTGAAGACGCCGGTTCAAAATAAATCTTCATAAGACAAAATAAGCCTTATTATGGTAGAAATGTCAAAACACCTGGGCTTTTAAAGGCATAAAATAAAACTGCCACCTGCAGATTGGCACAAATCCAAAGGCGGCAGTTGCATTTAAATTTACACTCTGTTATATTGAACCCGCATCGCAGTATTCCGAGATGGTTCTCCCCTGTCCCGTGCTTTACTTATTCTGAGATTACGACCGCCAAACATTGTATCACCCAACTCACTGATAGCCGCATCAGCATGTTCATCTTCCAGCTCAATGAAACCAAAACCTCTCGATCTTCCGGTTTCTCTGTCAGAGATGAGTACAACAGAATGAATCGGTTCAAACTTTGAGAAAAATCGACGTACATCAGTTTCTGTAGTTCTATAAGGTAAGTTACCGATGTAGAGCTTCTGAGACATACTACTTCCTTTGAAAATGGTGAAAAATATTAAACAGAAAACAGGTCTGTTCGAGTTCATGAATTTATTTACTCTTCGGATTCAAGATTGTAAATAATTGCATCCCCGCGGTGGAAAACTTACAACTTACCTGTTTGCGCTTTGGAAACATGCAATTTCCATGCCTTTTTATTTTTGGTTTTTTTAAAGAAACTCGCTATCCATAAAGAAAGCATTCGCAATTTTGAGAAAATTTTTTTAAAAATGAAAAAACTTGCATGTTTTCAAATTTTGCATTTAGATTTACTCGAATCGTTTGTCATAAGAACTATCCACTTCATCTTTTGTTTCTCGATTGTCATCTCCATTCCTTGTACTTACGAATTGGCATACCGGTTGCCATAATGATATTTAGAAACAAGTAATTGAAATAATCAGAAAACTACGTAACACCTGAATTTCAGAACCATTTTTGATATTATTGTGATCATCAAGAAGAGGAGTTGGTTGTGGATTTATTTACTGAAGACGATCTCAGAGATCTTGTCTCAATACACTATCCTAACTGTGTTTCAATATATATGCCCTCTTTCAGAACCGGCTCCGAAACACAGCAAAATCCGGTACGTTTTAAAAACCTTATTACTGAAACAGAAAAGCGTCTTATCTCACAGGGTATGCGCAGTGTTGAAGCTACAGCACTACTATCCCCAGCAAGAAGAATTTTAAAAAATGGATCTTTCTGGCAGCATCAGGCAGAGGGTCTGTCTGCGTTTATCGCTCCCGGAATTCTCAAAATATTCAGACTGCCAACCACATTTCACCAGACAGTTATTATCAGTCCACATTTTCACCTCAAACCACTCCTTCCCTTACTGACAGGGAATACCCGTTTTTATCTGCTTGATCTCAATACTAAAAATGTACGTTTTTTTACTGGTGCCCGATTTATGTTTAGCCGAATTAATTCAGAAAAGATCCCATTAAGCCTCGAAGAAACTCTTCAGTTTGATATACAGGAGGGCCAGCAGCAATTCGCAAGCAAACCTCAAATGCAAGCTGGTAATCAAACAACCGTTTTTGGGTATGGACGACAAACAGATAAAGAAAAAGTTAACATTCTTAATTTTTTTCACCGGGTCAATGATGCAATCTCTGATCTTCTTAAAAACAGTAATGCCCCACTGGTTCTGGCAGGAGTAGAAAACCTTCATCCAATTTATAAAAAGGCAAACACTTATCCTTACCTTATTGAAGATGGCCTCAAAGTGGACATCCATAACTTGACAGACGAACAAATCCATGAAAGTGTATGGCCAATTCTCCACAATTTCTTCTCCCGAAGAAAAAACAAGGATACAGCATTCTACAAACGTCTTAATGGCGAACACAGTCATCTTGCTGCAAATGATCTTAAAACAATTGTGGCTGGTTCTATACACGGAAGAATTAATACACTGTTTGTTACAAACGGACAATCCAGACTGTGGGGAAAGTTTATCGAAAGCAATGAGGAGGTTGAAGTTCACAATGGTGAAATGCCCGGTGACGAAGACCTTCTTGACAAAGCAGCCATCAATACTATGTTAAGGGGAGGGATCGTTTACATTGTCGATCCTGAAGATATGCCGGACAAAACTCCAGCTGCAGCAATTTTGAGGTATTGATCTGAATCAGATTATTGAATCATACTGACCGAATCTTTTGTAATGTTTATTGCCTTATAGCAAGGTTTAAACAGTTCTGTTCAATATCCGGGAGGTGTGATATTTGATCTTATAACATACCAAAAAAATCACGCTTCAAATCTTCAAGAATACTCTCATACTCATCAGATAAACAAAATTTTTCATTATGAAGGAAATACTCTGTGAAAGCCTGAAATTTTAAATTATTAAGAAATTGTGAACTTATAGAGTTAATGGTTTGAATTGCAGTTTCATTTTTACCTGCTATTCTATAAATTAAGCACAAACCGATATAAGCATCCAGATTTCCTTCTTTTCTTATTTGAAGTGATTTTTCGAACTCATGAAGAGAATCAAGAAGTTTACCTGTTTTCAAATAGTATTTACCCGCAATATTATGTATCTCCGGCCGGTTCGCAACAGATCCAAGAGCATCTTTGATTGTTTCTTTAGCCTCATCATACATCTGATTTTCCACAAGTATTCTTGTTAACCGTAAATATGCTTTTATCCGGGTCATTCTGAAATCAACACCAACCTGTCCTACAGCAGTGTTTAATTCGGGTATTTTTTTCAAATACTCTATTGCTTGAGGTATTCGCTTGCTACAGTCACAGGCAACAGAAAGACTGTAGAGAATATCTGGTCGTGAGGGCAAAAGGGTTTTAGCTTTTTCAAGTACATTTATTGCATCATTAAACTTTTCTTTTTTATTGAGAATATTCCCTAATCCAAGATATGCATGTGCAGTTATTTCAGAGCTATTTTCTGAATTTTCTGCAATTTGAAGCACTTTATCATACCAAATTCTTGAATTTGAATAATCTTCAACAAGCAGGTACGAATCAGCTATCTCAACAGCCATAACCTGGTCTGGCCCAATCGATTTGTACTCCTTAATGAGCATTTTGAGATTTCTATGGGCTTTTTGTTTTAACAGAACAGGATTACTGTATCCATGGTGATAAATTACTATGTTCTTTTTTTCAAGTTTCATCCCAAGTCTGAATGCACTTGGTGTTATCTGTTCGTGAATACTGCGTTCGAATCGTATTTGGGGGTGATTGGGAAACATTCGGGCCTGGAAAAATTCTGTTCCGGTATTTCCAGGATGTTCATTCCGTACAATAAAACTGAAAACTCTGTCCGGTTTCTCTTTTTTCAACTTGTTTAAAGCATCAAGCGACTCGATTGGAACGCTGTCATCAGCATCAAGCCACAAAATCCATTGGCACGTTGCATTCTGAAGCGAAATGTTACGAGACCACGAGAAATCTTGTCGCCATGGATCGCAAATTATTTTCGCGCCAAATTCCTTTGCTGTTTCAACAGTACTGTCGGTAGATCCTGTATCGACAACAACAAGTTCATCAGCAACGCCATTTAGATTTTGAAGAGATCGTTGAATATTTGCACTCTCATTTTTTACAATCATACATACAGAGAGGGCATCTTTACGAATGGTTTTTTTTTGTAGAATATAATCAGCTTGCACAAGTTTTTTTCACTATCTCACTAAATTGATCAAGAGAAAACGGTTTGGATATAAAAGGCATGCAACTAAATTCAGGTGGAATTGATTGCGATTTGGAATCTGAAAACAGAATTGTTCTTTTAAAGATCTGAGGAAACTCGGAACAGATTTTTGAAAATAAAGAACTATTCTGATCTTTTTCCATTTCCCAATTATACAGTACCAGATCATATTGGGGCTCTGCTTCCTGAATTTTTGCCAGGAAACTTGTTGAACTGAGAGCGCGATCAATAACTACATCCCTGAAATTAATCTGAAGGATATCACGAATGATCTCGTGTGATTCCAGATCATCATCAGCAATAAGAATTTTCATAAGTCGACTCCTTTCAAAGGAACCGCATTTTGGGACAGCTTTTTGCGGCACAAATAAAGATAGTTGAATTGATGAGTTGATGCAAATTTTAGTACTTGAAAGAAACTTCAATTTGGGTATTTTTCAATTTTTTCCTATATAATTCAACGAGTTATGCACGACCACTTCGTAAACACACTTAAACTGAAATTCATACAAATCTACAAATCCAGACGATTTATACTTCCCGCATGCCAAGATAAAATTCTTTAAATAACCAGATTATCAAATAATTGTCGTAATTTTTCATCACTTCTTAAGCAACTTACCTTATACTGTCCTTCTCTTACAAGCCCATCAAGTAATAATCTGGATTTCAGTTTTTCATATGAATTGGGCACAAGATTGTGCAATATTGGTTGTTTCAACCGTTTAGATCCTCTTTTAGCAGAATATTCAGGGTTTATAAACTTCAGGTGTTCATCAACAGATCTTATAAAAGCCTGCTGAGCGAATTCAGAAACCTGTTTTGGAAATTCAACATACAATTTGTAAATATAATTTTTTGGATCACAAAACATGGTATAGAATTCAACATGAATCTGACCTGCTCGTGAAGCAGCATCAATAGCCTGTATTACCTGCGATTCAGAGAGTTTTTCTCCTGTCAGATTTGTAATACCTTCACCTTTCTGAATAAACTCAAATAGCGGGAACTGATTATAAAATCCTTTCACACACACAATATCATTAATATTATACCTGTATAATCCACTTCCATTGCTAAAGAGGATGTAATAGGTCTTGCCAATTTCAAGCTCATGGGGGCTTAGTACATCCGGATTCTCCTTATCAATCGATTCCTCAGGTATAAACTCAAAATGATATATATGAGCAAGCAAGACTGAATAATCCCATTCATTATGTAAAGCCAGCCCTGCCCTTGCTTCACTGGCTTGATACCCAAATTCTCTGATTACGGTACTTTTTGGAAAATAATCAGCAAGTTTAGGAAGAATTAATGAGCAATTACCTTTTTTCCATGTATTAATACATACAAGATCAGGCCAGTAATGTTTAGGCCTCAACTTACCCCCATATTTTTCGAACAACTTTTCCAGCCACTTAGCCCTTTTACTATCGGGTCTGAATTTACTTAGAACCATTTCACGTGACTTCGGATCAATTTCATTTAATACATCCAGCCGCATACATCCATCGCGAATATCCCTGACAAGATCCTCACCCTCCTGAAGCACGGTTTTATGGAATTGAAGAAGTGTTGATGGATTGACTGTGATTATATAGGTAATTTTTGAACCCAATGCACATCTAAGCATTGCATAATACTTTTTCTGATAATCCTTTATACAGATTACCGGGTATGGTGTTGAATAAAGATCTTTTAAAATACCAGGTATATTCTTATATACAACTCCCGAAATAGAACCATAAGGTGTCCCATCATTAACATAGCCTTCAACAGCCGGTGCCACAGCAGACAGATTCTGTCCATCAAAAAGTCTGGGATTATCTCTCAAACAGGTATAAAACCATAATCTGCTTACACCAGTATACGCCTGCTCAAAATATGGTTTTGAAACAGGTATAAGCTTTGGTAAATCATTAGTACCACTGGTTGTGTTATAAAAAACAGGTTTTCCTGGAAACAGAATATCCTCTTCACCATTACACATTCGGTCTATATAATTGCGATGCCCCTCAAAATCCCTCACCGGTACAGCTTTTCTATATTCATCGCCTGTTCTTATTTTGTTAAATCCATGTTCTTTTCCAAAAACTGTATTTTTACAAGAATCAATTATTTTTTCCAATACTCTGTCCTGGGCCTTACGAATATCACGGCTCTGTTTTTCAAGCTGCCTCATTAACGGAAATGCAGCAAAAAACAGTGCCAGTTTCTTTATATTCGGATTAGTACGCATATATTCATCCTTGAAATTGATTGTTAGAACATAAAAACAAGTAGAAAATAAAATTGTACAATTTTATTTTCCTGTATTGAAATATAAAAAAGGATTAAATTTATGCAATTTTATAATTTTTCCTGAATAACTCTCAAAGGGTGCTAGAATGAACACTGTTTTAAGCTACATTTTTTTTAAAAAATAAGTGTTTCAAACTCGGCAGGACTTAAATCACCAAATTTTGCATACATTCGTTTACAATTATATAACCCTATTCCTTGGTGCATCCAATATTTCGGTACTGTTTACCTTGTTTTTAAAGTATTTTAACCTGAATAAAACGATTTCTTTACGCGATCTACTTTGTACCTTTGGTATCGCGGGGCTTGCGAAATCTCAAACATACTTCAGAATGGCTTTGAGAATTTCAGCCAACCATTCAGATACTAAAAACCAGGTCACGTAAACAGTATTGTACTGGAGTAGTAACAAAAATGATTACCTGTAAGCCGAATCTGACCATTGCATTTATCACTCATGTCAACACAAAAGATCGTACGATCTTTTCAGGTACGCCTTTTTACATTTCAAGGTATCTCGACACCTGCTGCGGCAACGTCGTTCGTATAGATAACCTGATCCCGGATAGAATAAGTATCTCTTATTTGCTCAAAAATTTATTTGTAAATAGATCGTACCTTCTTCTATTTGAAACAATCAGATGCAGGCTGCTCGCACTTACTGGTAAACATGCTGACTGGCGGATGTCTGCAAACGCCGCACGCTACTGTGCTCGGCAGATTAAACTACGGCTTAACGAGACCAACTGCGACCTGATCTGGGTGGAAAAATCGTGTGTTTCACTTCGCTATCTCGATACGAATATACCAATCATTTATGAATCGGATGCCACCTTTCAGGCAATGATCGGGTACTACCCATGGTTTTCCAACCTGTCAGAAAACGCTGTTAAAACCGGCAACGAAACAGAACGAAACGCTCTGCGCAAAGCAACCGCAGTGATACATACCTCCAGATGGGCGAAAGAATCGGCAGTTAACGATTATTGTATAGAACCACAAAAAATCTATGTACTCCCATCCCCGCCCAACCTTGATAAACAACCCGACAGGGATATCGTACTGAAAGAAAGACTCTTTACCATCTGTAATCTACTTTTTGTCGGGGTTGACTGGCATCGTAAAGGTGGTGATATAGCTTTAGCGGTGGTCGACCAGTTAATACACTTGGGCATAAATGCGAAACTTACCATCTGTGGATGTACGCCCCCAGGAGAAGTTACAGCACAACGGTTTGTCGATGTTACCGGTTACCTTGATAAAAACAGCGAAACGGATCGCGACACACTGAAACAACTGTTTCTTGAGGCGGACTTCTTTATACTGCCCACACGTGCAGAGTGTATGGGTATTTCATTTTCTGATGCGATGGCCTTCGGCCTCCCATTGATTGCTACTGATACCGGAGGCGTCTCTACTGTCGTTAAACACGAAAGAAACGGTCTGCTCTTTTCCTGCAATGAAACCCCGGAAACCATAGCTGAAAGTGTTGCGAATATCTGGAATGACAAAAAGAGATATTCCGCCATGAGATGTGAAAGCCGCAACTATTTTGAAAAACAGATCTGTGTTGATGTATGGGCTGCTTCGGTGAACAAAATTATAGCTGAAATACTTGGAAGGCGTCGGGTTTAGCTGTTTTCACAATTCATATCTGACAGGCTCAAACGCCTCTGCGTATTCTTTGTCAATTGCGAATCCGGCAATCCGGTTGGCATTGAGAAAAGTATTGATCCATTC
>DATGNN010000469.1:0-4428 GCA_035306725.1 Chitinispirillaceae bacterium
TTAAAGAAGAAACAGGGTTGGAAATCAATTATTTTTCTCATAGGGAATTCCTTTTGTTTTTGTTTTTTTTTGATTGATATAAAATACATTAGGAAATTCCCTTTTTTTATCATTTAGTCATTTTGAACAGAAACTAATTAATATCAAAAAGTCATCATGCTCGCCGAGCGCACACGACCCCCGCGGTAGTTTGTTGCAGCTCTGCTATTCACTCTTGGGGGCGTGTGGAAAACTGTGAATAGTTCCGTTTAAAGAAAAATCGGAACATAATCTGATAAAAAATCAATTCCCCGTTATCTCAATTCGCCCAAGAACCCGGATTGCCGGTTAACATTGGCTCAATAAATACCTTTATTAGGCAATTTTCGTCACTTTTTTTACGGGATGATAGTGTTTTTTTATTTTTATAGAAAAATTTTCTCCAGTATCATATTTTAATATTGAATGTATCTTTTTATTTGTTATTACTTGATTTGATTATTTATAGATTAGATCTGCTGTTTTAGCCTTCATATCCAGATCTTTGGGTTGCCTGGCAATAATTTTTTTTGTCTTGCATGCCACATGACTGAAGCTGCTTGAGGTCAAAGTGCAGATCAACGACAACTAATTGTCGGATAATTACATTATATTAAAAACTGTACGGATGAATGCGATATGGGTAGATTAACTCGATTTCACCATTTTATTGAATCGGTTAATAAGTTCAAGCGCTTCAAACGAAACGGATACAATTTTCATTTTTATTTTCAAGGAAAAAAATGGACCAGTTATCACCAACCGATCTCAAAAGTATTCTTCATTCAAAACGTGCCAATCTGTATTATCTTGAACATTGCCGGGTTATGCAGAAAGATGGCCGTGTACTGTATTTAACAGAACAAAAGAAAGAAAACCTGTATTGGAATATTCCTATAGCCAATACTACGGCCATATTACTGGGAACCGGGACATCTATTACACAGGCAGCAGTCCGGATGCTGGCATCTGCAGGTGTTTTATTCGGTTTTTGCGGTGGCGGAGGAACCCCTCTTCTTGCTGCAAATGAAATTGAATGGTTAACCCCCCAAAGTGAATACCGTCCAACAGAATATATGCAAAATTGGATGTCATTCTGGTTTGATGAACAGAAAAGGCTCAAAGCTGCAAAACTGTTTCAGAAGCTTCGCCTTGAATATCTCCAGAAGGTATGGGGTAATGACCGTGATTTAAGTAATGAAGGATTTACCATTGATGACTATGATATTCAAAAGACATTTACACGTTTTGCAGGTAAAATTGACCAGGCAGCAGATGTAACTGAATTACTTTTAACCGAAGCTCAATTAACTAAAAGTCTTTACAAGATTGCTGCTGTACGAACACAAAATAAAAACTTTGTCAGAAATCATGAAAACCTTGATGATGCCAATGCGTTTCTCAGTCATGGTAATTATCTCGCGTACGGTTTAGCTGCTACAACGCTTTGGGTTTTAGGAATTCCACACGGTTTTGCGGTTTTACATGGAAAAACCAGGCGTGGAGCACTTGTATTCGATGTTGCTGATCTTGTTAAGGATTCTTTAGTTTTACCCTGGGCTTTTATATGTGCAAAGGAACATTCAACAGAACAGGAGTTTCGACAGCAGTGTTTGCAAAAGTTTACTCAGCATAATGCGCTGGACTTCATGTTTGACTGTGTTAAAAAGATCTGTTTGGAGATCGGCGGGATGCAAAAAAAGGATAGTATGCCGATATGATAGTTACTTTTGTGTCAGAATGTGAAAAAAAGGCAATTAATAAAACCTGTCGGGTTCTGGATGCTTTTGCCAATCGTCTGGGAAGCCGAACCTGGCAAACAGTGATTACCAATGAGGGCTTGCAGTCAGTAAAAAAATTATTACGGGCAACTGCTTCAAAGAATACTGCTGTGGCCTGCCATTGGATACGAAGCCGAGGCAGAAGTGAACTGGTATGGATTGTGGGAAACCGGAAAAAGTTTAATTCTGAAGGCATTGTGCCGGTAAACACTACCCAAAAAGACATTTTGAACTCACAGTGGGAAAATGATTGGCGTTTTTTACCATTAATAAAGTCTCTAGCTGCATTAGCAGCCCTCTTTCATGACTGGGGTAAGTCGTCAGATCATTTCCAGTCGAAGTTGTTTAATTCAAAAAAAACTGCTGATCCGTTAAGACATGAATGGCTATCGATATTATTGTTGAATGTTTTTGTAGATGGCGGAACTGATGAAAAATGGCTGGAAAATCTTTCAAAAGGTGAAATCAAACCAAAAACATTGATTAACAAGATAGTTGAAAAGTATAACAGTAATCTTTTAAAAACACCCTTAAGCCAATTGCCAGATGCAGCAAGCATTATAGCTTGGCTTATTGTGTCACATCACCGGTTACCCGCTATTGAAAGTTATCAAGGTATAGAGTTACAAGATTTTAAGGTATTATTTAATCAAATCTACCAAACCTGGGGATATGAAAATAAGGACGAATCTCAACCTAAAAAAGATTTCATGCATTGTTTCCGTTTTTCTAAAGGTTTACCAGGTGATTCCGGTATTTGGTTGCAATTTGCTCAAAAAAACGCACGTAAAATGACAGATTCTTTACCTCTTTTGAAACAGACTTTAGCAGACGGAAGCTGGCGACTGGTTTTACATTACGCTCGTCTGGCACTGATGATGGGCGACCACTGGCATTCATCACAAGATAAAGATGAGCGATGGAAGAGTTCATGTAATCTTTATGCTAATACCGATGCGAAGTCTAAAGACATGAAACAACGATTGGATGAGCACCTTGTTGGTGTTACGAGGCAAGCATTAAAGATCGCTCATCTACTCCCGGCATTTGAAAAAAGAAACGATGAGTTACTGTGTGCTTACGATGTAAAACCTCTCCAAAGGAAAAGCCCAGGAAAGTACAGTTGGCAAGATACTGCTGTAAGTAAGATAAATGCATGGCGTCAACAGCAGGAAGGCCAAATTGACTCATACCAGTTTGGCTTTTTTGCAGTAAACATGGCAAGTACAGGAACCGGTAAAACATTTGCCAATGCTAAAATCATGCGTGCATTATCCATGGATGGAGAAAGTCTGCGTTACATTCTGGCATTAGGGTTACGAACGCTCACTTTGCAGACCGGCGATGAGTATAGAGATCGTATCAAGTTAGACAAAGATGAACTTGCTGTATTAATTGGGTCCCGTGCTGTTTTAGATTTGCACAATATCAATCGCCAGTCAATCTCGGATAACGATTCATTGAATAGTGGTTCCGAATCTGAAGAATCTCTTCTGGATAATGAAATCTATTTTGAAACTACTATTCCGGAGAGCAATTTAACAACCATTTTAAGAACTGATAAAAACCGGCAGTTCTTATATGCTCCGGTACTATGCTGTACAATAGATCATCTTATAGCAGCAACCGAAACAAAAAGAGGTGGTAAATATATTCTTCCTTGTTTACGGTTGATGTCTTCTGATCTGGTTATCGACGAAATTGATGATTTTGACGGAAAAGATTTGATTGTCATTGGCCGTTTAATTCATCTGGCAGGAATGCTGGGAAGAAAAGTAATGATATCATCTGCAACAATACCACCGGATTTAGCTGAAGGGTACTATAATGCCTATCAAGCGGGATGGGCATTGTTTGCAAAAATGCGTGAACGAAATCCTGTAATTGCTTGTGCGTGGATTGATGAATTCAAAACAACAGTTCATACAATAAGCACAACTAAAGAAAAGCGAGGTGTTGCAGAATACCTTCAATATCACAAATTATTCGTTGAAAAACGATGTGAGTACCTGCAAAAACAACCCCCGAAGCGCAAAGTAAATATAGTCACATGTAACCTTCCGGATTCGATTACTGAAGAAGAATCTATAAAAAGTTATTTTTATTCTACTATTAAAGAAGCAATCATCGAAAAACATTTTCATCATTATCGAGTTGATACACAAACAGGTAAGAATGTCAGTTTCGGCGTGGTTCGTGTTGCCAATATTACACCATGTATTAATTTGACCCGATACTTACTTAATTCCGATTTACCTGATGACATTGAGATCCGCACTATGGCATATCACAGCCGACAAATACTAATCATGCGCAATGAACAGGAAAAACATTTAGACGCAGTATTAAAGAGGAATAAAGGTAAGAATGATGCATTTTCACATGCACAAATAAGAAAGCATCTGCAAGATATTTCTGCACAGAATGTCATTTTTATTCTGGTTGCTTCACCAGTAGAGGAGGTTGGTCGTGATCATGATTTCGATTGGGCTGTTGTCGAGCCGTCATCGTACAGATCTATTATCCAATTAGGTGGAAGAGTTCTCCGACATCGTGAACCACCTGAAAAAGGGTTTACATCGCCTAACATTGCATTGTTACAGTATAACCTTAAGGGATTACTAAGCGA
>DATGNN010000470.1:0-4952 GCA_035306725.1 Chitinispirillaceae bacterium
CATCGAAACACCCTAATGCCGACAAACTTTCTTTATGCAAGGTTGATAATGGCAGCGGGGAAATTCTGTCTATTGTCTGTGGTGCTCCTAATGTCAGGCCGGGAATGATTACGGCTCTGGCCCAAATCGGTACAAAACTCAGCCCTGATTTTGTCATCAAAAAGGCAAAAATTCGTGGAATTGAGTCTTATGGAATGTTATGTTCCCAACAGGAATTGGGGTTATCTGAAGATCATAGTGGTATAATGGATCTCGATCCGGATTGTAAAATCGGTGAAGAGCTTTCTGTTTATTTTCCTGATGATACTGTAATAGAGATAGAAATCACACCGGATCGTGGAGATTGCCTCAGCATTCTTGGTGTTGCTCGTGAAATTTGTGCAAAATATGGTCTTCCCCTGAAAGATCCATCTAAAAAACCACTTGAAAACAGTGGTGAAAAAACATCTGATGCGATAACAGTAAAAATTGAATCGGTGTCCGGCTGTCCACGTTACTGCGGTCGGCTTGTACGCGGTGTTAAAATCGGGGCTTCACCACAATGGATGCAACAGAGGTTATCATTGGGGGGAATCCGACCGATCAACAATGTAGTTGACATAACAAATTATATTCTTATACAGTATGGTCAGCCGATGCATGCATTTGATTACTCTTCAATCAATGGCCATAAAATCATTGTCAAAATGAGCGCCAGAGAGCAACCTTTTACAACTCTTGACGGGCTTGAGAGGAAGCTTCTTGATGATGATCTGTTGATTTGTGATGAAAAACATGCTGTTGCTCTTGCAGGTATTATGGGCGGAGCCGGCTCCCAGATTCAGGATTCAACAACGGATGTATTCCTGGAGTGTGCATATTTCGAGCCGGTTGGTATCAGAAAAACTTCCAAACGGCTTGGTCTTTCAACCGATTCTTCATATCGTTTTGAAAGAGGAGTTGATCCAGACAAAGCCCTTATCGACAGTTTAAACACGGCAGCTCAATTAATGAAGGAGATCGCCGGCGGCCAGATATCAGAGGGACTGCTTGATGTTTATCCTCAGCCATTAAAGTGCCGTAATATTTCAATTCGTCCGTCACGGGCTTCAAAACTGTTAGGTGTCCAACTGTCCAAAGAGCAGATTGTTTCATATTTGACTTCACTGGGTATCAAATGTTCAGACAGAGCTCAAGACAGTATAGATTGTACAATACCGCTTTTTCGTCATGATCTCTCCTTTGAAGTAGACTTGATTGAGGAAACCGGGCGTTTGTTCGGTTATGATAATATAGTACCTTCAGAAAAAGCATCTGTTTCACTTTATACAGATCTTCCATCAATCGAAAAAATCACGGACAGGATCAGGCATGCCTGTGCATTTTCGGGATTAAATGAGATTGTTACAAATAGTTTGACTTCGGAAAGCAAGTGTACTTTTTTGACTCCCGAAAAGGAGCCTGTGAAACTGCTTAATCCGCTCAATCCGGAAATGGCCGGAATGAGAACTACTTTAGCTGGCAGCATGATGGAGATTTTGTCGTACAATCTTAACAGAAAAAATCTCAACAATCAATTATTTGAGATAGGAAAAATTTTCCAGATACTTCCTTCGGGTGAATTTGAAGAAAGAGATATACTTGGTATAGTCATAGAGGGAAATTATCTGGAAAGGGGATGGAATACATCACCGGTTCCGGTTGATTTTTACATATTAAAAGGGATTCTTGAGAGATTAGCAATTTATGTTGGTACAGGATCTTTTGTATTTGAGTCTGAATCGGAGCCGGGAAAAATATTTGAAGGGGAAGTATCACGTGTAATCTTTCGTGATTTAATAAAAGGGACTGCAGGAAGAGTTTCTCTGGATTTATGTAAGTTTTTTGATATAGAAACTCCTGTTTTTTACGCCGAGATTGACATAACAGATTTTTTACAATCTCCGCTGCCGCATCCTGTTTATAAACCGCTACCGAAATTTCCTGCACTGGAACGGGATTTTTGTTTTGTAATGGATGAAAGTATAAGTGCATCATCCATAATATCCATTATTTCGGATATTTCTCCATTAATTGAAGAAGTAACTCCATTTGATCTGTACAGGGGTGAAAAACTGGGACCATGCAAAAAAAGCATTACTTTCAGTGTAAAGTTCCGTTCACCGGAAAAGACTCTTACAGACAAGGAATCGGAAGCAATCAGTTCGGCAATAGTAAAAAAAGTACATTCGGAACTTGGCGCAAAGCTGCGTTCATGAAATGTATTGATTTCTTAAAAGTGCTATGATAATATTACTCGATGAAAATGCTTCTGGCATTTTTTTCGGCTTTGGTATATATTTGAAATTGTAGCTGTTTCGCACTGATTTTATTCATATTTATAATAATCGCAATCAGTGCAGGTTGAGGTTTAATTAGAGGCTTTTTGAGCCCAATAAATAATATACTATGAAGGGAGATTAACTTGTCTATAGAATTTCTTAATGAATTAGAGCATAAAGTCCAGGCACTTATCTCAACACTGGAAAATATACGTCAGGAAAACTCACGCTTTAAAGAGGAGTTGGATCAATCCAGTGAAAAAATTGCCCAGATGGAAGCCGAAAACGCACAGCTGAAAAGTGAACTTGAAAGTATCAGAACCGATTCTCAGGGTAATCAGGAAAAACTGAGTATTACGGCTGAAAAGATTCAGGGTTTGCTTGCAAAACTTGAAACAGTTCAATAAAGAAGTCAAAAATACCTTAGCTGTTCGGGAGGTATATGGGCTCATCAAATGAAAGCGTTCGTGTTGTCATTTTTGGTGTGGAATACGCAATAAAAGGTGATGTTGACGCAGAAACAACGAAACAAATTGCTCAGTATGTTAATTCGAAAATGGCTGAAATTCATAATACAACAGCATCAAGGGATCATATGAAAATAGCTGTTTTATCTGCACTTAATATAGCAGGTGAACTGTTTGAATTAAAAGCCAAATATGAAGAGGATGCCAGAGATTTGCGCAAGCTTCACGATCAACTGACATCTCTCAATCATAAAATCGAATGTGCGCTGCAAGACCAGGACCAGGCACACCATATCTGATTTTTTTGCAGCCCGGCTCTATCTTTTCTCCTCCCCGGAACAGTCTGAATTTGACTTGTTTTTCTGCATTTCAATTATAACTGATTTTGAGAAACGGGAGCAAAGCTCCTTTTAAAATAAATTCACGTATATCCAGGAGGTTTAGATGGGTGGTCCACTCATTTTAATAATAATCGGAATTGTTGGTATAATAGCTGGTTTTTCAAGCGGTCTTTACTGGCGGGTGCTGCTCGACCGCAAATACAGAGAAAAACAGGAAGAAGAGATCCAGAAGGAAGCAGATCGGATGCTGAAGGAGGCTAAAAATGAAGCTGAACTTCAGAAAAAAACTGCTATCCTCGAGGCTAAAGATGAATGGTTTAAAGCCAAATCCAGTTTTGAAAAAGAAGCTGCCAAAACGAGAGAGCAGTTAAGACAGGAACAGCAAAGACTAAAAGAGATGGATCTTGACCTTAAAAGACGGGAAGAGGTCACAAATAAACGGGAAGCTGAATTTGCTGCAAGAGAAAATTTCCTTAATTCCAAAGAAAAGACATTGCGCACAAAAGATAATGAACTTACCCGTCTTATAGCTCAGGAAAACGAAAAGCTGGAAAGAATCTCTCATATGACGCAGGAAGAAGCTAAAAAAATTCTTCTTCAGAACCTCGAAAGTCAGGTACGATATGAGTGCGCCCAAATGATAAAGGAAATAAAAGATAAAGCAAAACAGGAAGCTGAAAGAGAATCAAAAGAAATAACCATTCAGGCAATACAACGTTGTGCTGCTGATACGACTGTTGAGTCTACAGTTTCTGTTGTACATCTGCCCAATGATGAAATGAAGGGTAGGATTATCGGGCGTGAGGGAAGAAATATTCGTTCTTTTGAAGAAGCTACCGGAATTGATGTTATTGTTGATGACACACCTGAAGCTGTTATTCTTTCGGGATTCGATCCGATACGGCGTGAAATTGCACGGTTGGCACTTGAAAAGCTTATTACTGACGGAAGAATTCATCCGGGACGAATAGAGGAATTAATCAAAAAAAGCGAAAAAGAACTCGAAAAAATTATGAAAGATGCCGCTGAAGAGGTGATTTTTGAACTTGATGTACATGGGTTAAGACCAAAACTGGTTGAGATGCTGGGGCGGTTAAAATACAGAACATCATACGGCCAGAATGTACTTCAACACAGTAAAGAAGTCGCAATACTTGCAGGACTTATGGCATCAGAATTAGGTCTGGACCCAAAAATGGCTGTACGTGCCGGACTTCTTCACGATATAGGAAAAGCAATTGATCGTGAAATAGAAGGTACACATTCTGAACTTGGTGCAGAACTGGCTTCCAAAAACGGCGAAAATGAAATTATCTCTAATGCTATTGCTGCACATCATGAAGACGTTCCGCCTATTTCTGTTATTCCTGTCCTTATTCAGGCTGCCGATACCATTTCCAGCACACGGCCTGGTGTACGAAGAGAAACTCTCACCAACTATATAAACCGGCTGAACAAGCTTGAAGAGATTGCAGATTCGTTCCGTGGTGTTCAGAAAGCTTATGTGATTCAGGCTGGACGTGAAATCAGATGTATGGTTGAACCGGAAATTGTTAATGACGCACAGGCAGAAGAAATGGCCGGGCAGATATCTCTAAAAATCCAGGAAGAAATGGAGTATCCTGGCCAGATCAAAGTTACTATAATACGTGAAAGCAGATTTATAGAATACGCCAAATAAGTTTACCCCAGAGACATACTTCAGTATGTCTCTTTTTTTCGCATTCAATTCAGATTTTATAAAATGAAAATACTTTTTATAGGTGACATTTTCGGTAATACCGGACGACGGATACTGGCACAGAGACTTCAATCCCTCATAAAAGAAAACTCGATTGACGTTT
>DATGNN010000471.1:0-4044 GCA_035306725.1 Chitinispirillaceae bacterium
TGAGCAGATCTGAGAGATTGTCGGTAATTGCTGAAATAAAAAAAGCATCACCGTCAAAAGGCATAATCTGCGATGATTTTGAGCCTGTAAAGATTGCAAAGAACTATGAATCTGGTGGTGCAAGTGCGCTGTCTGTTCTGACAGATGAACGGTTTTTCGGGGGTGATGTTAAATACATTACAGATGTACGCAAAACTGTTTCTATTCCGGTATTAAGAAAAGAGTTTATTATCGATACAATTCAGGTAGAACAAAGTGCATCAATTGGTGCTGATGCATTACTTTTGATAGCTGCAGCTCTGGATAAAATCCAGTTGAGGGATCTGTTTCAGGCTTCAAAAGACTTGAATATCGATCCGTTAATTGAGGTGCATTCTGCTATGGAACTCGATAAGGTCATGGAACTGGAGCCCGTTTTAATCGGAATTAATAATCGTGATCTCAATACATTTAAAACTGATATAAAGACTACTCTGGATCTGATCGGAATTATACCGGATGAAGTAACTGTTGTTTCTGAAAGCGGTATTTTTTCGGGAGAGCAGGCTTCCAGTCTGAAAAAAGCGGGGGTTGATGCCATACTGGTTGGAGAATCTCTTATGCGTAATCCCGATCCATCATCTCTTATTAAAGAACTAAGTTGTATCTGTGAGGATCCTGCTATATGAGAATAAAGGTTAAAATTTGCGGAATTACAAGATATGAGGATGCAAAGGTTGCTGTTAATCTGGGAGTTGATGCATTGGGTTTCATTTTTTTCAAAAAAAGCGCCAGAAACATCGAACCATCAGATGCACGTGCAATAGTTTCAAAATTGCCTCCATTTGTAACGAAAGTTGGAGTTTTTGTAAATGAAAGTTTATCACATATTAATGAAATATCACAGTTCGTCGGCCTCACAGCAATTCAGCTTCATGGTGATGAAGACACACAATTCTGTAATAAACCGACTCTGCCTGTAATCAAGGCTTTTTCTGTTAAACCGGATTCTGATCTTTTGGTTATTCAAAACTATTCGGTTTCAGCTGTTTTGCTTGATACCTGGAACGAAAAAATGTATGGCGGAACAGGAACAACATTTGACTGGTCTGTTGCAAAAAGAATCTGTAAAAAATACGACAATGTTATTCTGGCCGGAGGACTCGGCCCGGCAAACCTTTCTGAAGCACTTGAAACAGTCGGGCCTTATGGTGTAGATCTCAATAGTGGTGTTGAAATCATGCCTGGAATAAAAAATCCGGTTAAAATGAGAGATGCAGTAAAAATTGTACACAACTGGAAAAAGATTTGCTGAGAGCTTGTCCCTTGTAGTTTATAAAATCCTCCAATGAATCAGTAATGGTTCAGAAATCAGTAATCACACAAAATCATCATGTTTTGATCAATAATATGTGTTCAGGTCAGTATTTGCCTTCGATAAAATTCAGAATAACTGATTCTATATTCTCTGAAGTATTTTCCAATACATCAAAGCAGAAACTTTGATGTTAAAATGATGAAACAGGAAAACAATTATTACAATTTCAAGATTAATTTAACGCATTATTTATATGAAAAAGTTGTCATTGTATATACATATACCTGTTTGTACAAAAAAATGCTATTATTGCGATTTTTATTCTGAAAGCTCTTATTCGGAACTGATTGTCCCATATATTCATGCTTTAAGTCATGAATGGGAACTTGTGAGCCGCCAATTTAACCTTTGTGATGTGGTTATTGATACCATCTATCTTGGAGGAGGTACCCCTTCTCTGCTTTCTGAAAAGTTATGGGATATTCTTGTGGGGGGGGTGTTTGCCCGATTAAATCAAGGTAATACAATGGAATGGAGTATTGAGTGTAATCCGGATTCTTTTACTTCAGACAAAGCGTATATGTATGCACAAAGCGGTGTTAACAGACTCACATTTGGTATCCAGTCTCTATTTGATGAAGAGTTAAAACTTCTGGGGCGGATTCATACGGTAAAACGGGCATTAGATGTATTATGTGACAAATCACTGGAAAAGTTTGATTCCATCGGAGCGGATTTGATGTATGGAATTCCAGATCAAACAGTAAAATCATTTTCTGAATCATTGCAGACTTTATTGAATTCGTCTTGTTTAAAACATCTGTCAGCTTATGAATTAATGATTGAGCCGGCAACTCCGTTGGGGCGCATTCAGAAGAAATTGTCGTTTCCTGATGAAGAGGCGGTTGTTGAAATGGCCGGAGAACTTCTTGATATAACAGGTCAATATGGATTTAACAGATATGAAATATCAAATTTTGCAAAACCTGGTTTCAATTGCCGGCACAACGAAATATACTGGGAACATGAGCCCTATATTGGTCTGGGGGCTTCAGCCCATTCTTATATTCATCCGTACCGATGGTCTAATTCAAGAGATATCAGAGATTACATCAAAATGTTGAATAAGGGAGAACTGCCTCTTGATGAAAAGGAAAGGATCGATCCGCAAACCCTGGCTCGTGAGATGGTCTTTTTAGGATTCAGAAGATGTTGTGGTTTAAATGAAAACCTTTTTGAAATGAAAACCGGAAAAAACTTTATTGAATGGGCTGGTTATGAAAAAATCGAAAGTTTTGTCAAAAAGGGTATTATCAATTATCAAAAGCCCTGGTATCGTTTGAGTGAATCCGGATTTCTGATTGCAGATGCGGTTGCGCGGGAATTTTTTTGATTTTGGTATGCAGTGTTCATAATGAAATCCACCAGGCCGGGCGCGATTCACTGGTGGTGTGTAGAATAAGGGTTGCAGGCTTTTTTAAAATTTATTCTGGATTAAGTGAAGTGGTTCAACAATGTTAATAAAATACCGGATAGAAAACCTTGATTGTCTGAATTGTGCTGAAAAAATTGAATCACATTTAAAGACCAGATCTTTTGTAAAAGATGTATCCGTTGATTATGCATCGGCGGTAATGCTTATAGATACAAGCAGTATTGAAGCTGTTCGAAGAGAAATAAAAAAGCTTGAACCTGATGTGGATATATTCCTCGAAAAAAAGGGGGAATTTCTCACCGCAGGTATCGGAGCCGATATTTATAATGTGACAAGGGAAGCCTGGACAATTGCTGTTGCGGTGCTTTTATTCCTGATTCTGCTTTTTAATGAACAAACATTTCACCAGGCCCGATATGGGTTTATTGCTGAATATACTTTAGCATTGACTGCATATTTTCTGGCTGGATGGAATGTCTTAAAGGGCGCAATTCGTACCATATTAAGGGGCAGCATATTCGATGAGTTTGTATTAATGACAATTGCTACTGTCAGCGCTTTTTCAATTCATGCTGTTTCAGAAGCGGTCGGGGTGATGATTTTTTTCAAAGTTGGAGAATTTTTACAGAATCTGGCTGTATCACGTTCCCGCAATTCCATTCGTTCTCTTCTGGAAATAAGACCTCAACATGCTGCAGTAAAAACAGTTGAAGGGATAAAAAAAACCACACCGGAAAAAGTCAATCCGAAAGATCTTGTAGTTGTCAAGCCTGGAGAAAAGATACCACTTGATGGTATTGTTAAGGAAGGTTTGTCTTTGGTTAATACTTCGGCTCTTACAGGGGAATCCGTTCCTGTAAATATAAAGCCAGGGGATCTGGTTCTTGCCGGTGAGATCAATATTTCAGCGATGTTGACAATTGAAGTGACAAAACCTTTCGCTGAATCTTCTATATCAAAAATTCTGGATCTGGTTGAAAAGGCAACTGCAAAGAAAGCCAAAACTGAGCAGTTTATCAAAAAGTTTGCACGATATTACACTCCTGCAGTGGTTTTTCTCTCAATTAGTCTTGCACTGTTTCCGCCGCTGCTCTTTTCTTCAGAATCATTTGAACTATGGTTTTACAGGGCACTTGTATTACTGGTCATATCATGTCCGTGTGCACTGGTCATCTCTGTACCTTTAGGTTATTTTGGTGGTATAGGCGGGGCTTCCCGCAGAGGAATTCTTATTAAAGGGTCAAACTTTATTGATGCCCTTTCAGCAGTAAAGACAGTGGTTTTTGATAAAACAGGAACCTTAACCAAAGGT
>DATGNN010000472.1:0-51282 GCA_035306725.1 Chitinispirillaceae bacterium
ACTGAATTGGATTGTGTATATTTAAGAGTTATTTGAGCAAGTATCAGATCCCTCACTGCTTCATCAGGTATATTTTTCCCTGAAGTAACCCTGTCTTTAAGTGTCTCTTCAGTAATCTCCACATCATTTCTTGCCTGTTCAAAACAGATACCAAAAATCTCCCTTTTTTCCGTTTTGGGCGGATTAAATGACGAATCCATCTGAATAACAACGTATTTTCCGTTTTTTTTCTCTTTCAGAATTTCTAAAGCATCCGGCTCATATCCCGGTGCAATAATACCATCCGAAACTTCACGCTTAATCAATCTTGCCGTTGCGCAATCAACAATATCACTGCACGCAGCCCAATCTCCAAATGAAGAAACCCGATCTGCACCCCGCGCCCGCGCATAAGCAATCGCTAATGGAGAAAGTTCAATATCATCAACAAAGCATGTCTTCTTGATCTCTTTTGTCATTGGAACCGCAACTGCCGCGCCTGCAGGACTTACGTGCTTGAATGAAGCAGCCGCAGGAAGTCCAAGAGCATTTTTTAGTTCATTAACCAGTTGCCATGAATTTATCGCATCCAATAAATTTATGTAACCCGGACTGCCATTGAGCACCATTAAAGGTAATTGTCCCGAAACTGAATAAATACGCGCATCGCCCTGATGTGGATTACATCCATATCTAAGTGGTAATTCATTTCTGTTCACCAATGAACTCCTTATTTAAAATTTTCAAGTTGATCAAAATCCAAAGTGGCAAAATAATCATCAACAGTTTCACTTCTCCTTATTTGTACAATACTGCCATCCTCCCTGAACAGCAGTTCAGCAGACCGTAATTTCCCATTATAGTTAAACCCCATTGCATGTCCATGTGCTCCGGTATCATGTATCACAAGAATATCCCCAGGCTCAATTTCCGGAAGCATTCGATCGATTGCAAATTTATCATTGTTTTCACATAACGATCCGGTTACATCATACTTATGATCACACAACATGTTCTCTTTTCCAGAAACTGTAATGTGATGATATGCACCATAAAGAGCCGGCCGCATGAGATTTGCCATATTTGCATCAAGTCCGACATACGTTTTGTATGTTTTTTTGACATGTAATACGCGGCTCACCAGGTATCCAAACGGTCCGGTTATCATTCTTCCGCTCTCCATATAAATTTTAGGCAGCGTTAAACCTGAATTCACTAAATATTTTTCATACTCTGCTTTTATCCCATTTGAAATTTCTTTGATATCCAGTTTCTTCTGGTCCGGATGATACGGGATACCAAAACCACCCCCCAAATTGACAAACTCAAACGAGATATCAAGTTCTTTTGACAATTTAACAACCAGTTCAAAAAGCATTGAAGCTGTTTGAACAAAATATTCGGGGTTCAGCTCATTTGAAGCAACCATTGTGTGTAATCCAAATCTTTTTACCCCTTTTTCCCTTAAAATTCTGTAACCTTCAAACAGTTGATCCCTGGTAAATCCATATTTAGCTTCCTGGGGTTCACCAATTATGGCATTTCCAGATCTTAATGGACCAGGATTATATCTTGCACAAATCAGCTCTGGTATTGTTCCGATATGGTTTTCCAGATACGGGATATGACTTATATCATCAAGATTAATTATCGCTCCCAGCTCAAAAGCTTTTTTGAATTCCCCGGAAGGTGTGTCATTTGATGTAAACATAATGTTTTCACCGGATATGCCGCATTTGTCGGCCAGAAGAAGCTCAGGAAGAGAGCTGCAGTCAGCTCCAAAACCCTCCTGTTTCAGTATTTTCATTAAATACGGATTTGGAGCAGCTTTAACTGCAAAATACTCTTTAAAACCATCAACCCAGGAAAAAGCATCTATAAGATTACGTGCGTTTTCCCTTATTCCACGCTCATCATAAATATGAAACGGCGTTGGATATTTCCTGATAATTTGATCAATTTTCGATGAAAAGGGACCTTTCTTCTTTTCGGACATTATCATTCCTTCCATTTATAAAATCATTATAAAGAGTTTGAAAATACGATTTTTCAATACTGTTGTCACCCACCTTTTAACAGGAACAGATTAAATAGAATTTTCAAAACCAGATATTATTCCTGAAAAAGAATCGAATTTTAAAGTATTCTCTGTTTAAAACAGCCTTGTTTCTGGCCAGAAGCCACCAGATTCACGCTGCCGTTCTGTTCAAACCTTTTTATTAGCAATTTCAACATAATCCAGAACTTCTTAATTAAAAAACTGTTGGAAAAAAATTGGATTTTCTTCCGGTATCAGCATATCGTACTTCGTTTTTTTTAAATGTGTCAAACAAGGTTTGAGTGTATTTTTTAGACGAGTATGATTAAACCTAAAAGCACAATCGTACTTCATCGGGTAAGGTCAAGATACACCGACATGAAGGGATTCAGAAATTCATTTTCAAGCAGAAACGTTCTCTTAATTCCAGAAGTACCTCAGCATCAGCCAGTACATCATGAAGCGGATTATGATCATGAGGTTTTTTTCTAAGGTGATTAAAATTACTATACATATTATGTTCCAATCCCATATAAAGGGAAAGCAGATTTGATGAGCTGAATCCAAATGGATTTCTGCCTGTGAAATGGTAAAAATACCAGTTCACGAATTGCCAGTCAAAACCATTGTTATCTGATAGAAAAAACAGATTTTCACCTCCCTTTTCATGAAGCCATCTCTCAAACCTCCTCATCACATCGCCAGAATCATCAAACCCAAGTGTTTCTTCCCTGGTAAAACCACATATTTTAAGTGCATCTGGATCCCATTTACAGGAAACCGGTCTTAAACGGGCATAAAACTTCTTTGAAAGTGACGGTTCAATAATAACAGCACCAAGAGCAATCATTGAAAAATCTGCAGGCACCGGTCCATCAGCTTCAACATCCACCATTACCCAGCACATTAACCACCCCCTATGGCTTTTGAAGCTAACCAGCTTATAATTGTAATCAGAAGCCAACCCATAATTGCAGCTCCAAAACTTCCAACATGAAACCCTGGAAGAATCCAGGCTACCAATGCCAGCATGGCAGCATTAATAACCAGTAAAAACAAACCAAGTGTAATTAAAGTAACTGGCAAAGTAAGAATTACAATAAGCGGACGTATAAATGCATTTACCAGTCCAAGCAGAAATGCTGCGATGAACAAGTTAAACCAATTATCAACAACGATTCCAGGAATTATTGATGCAGCCACTCCAAGGCTCAATGCTGAAATGACCAGTCTTTTGAAAAATTCCAAAAAGGCTCTCCATACAAGACTGATTAATCTTTTACCCACTTACTTAATGTTTCAATAATCTTTAAAGCCTGATCCTTACTGGAAATATTGAATTTTGCCTGTTGCCTGTATTCGTTATCCAGTTTCCTGTATCTTCTGATCGAAAAACGTTCGGGTCCATAGTCATTTTTAGCTCTTTCCCATTGCTGATACTTAAAAAGGATTGTAGACCATGATCCCTTTGATAAAATTTCCTTATCAAGTTCTTTAACAACCAGAACACCATCTTCTTCATAGTTAATAGTTACTTCTTCAATATTAGATGCCATAAAAAGATCCTTTTAAAACGGTAAATATATTTATATACGACCTGACCGGACGATTAATTTACTACTTGCGTCTGTCATCAGTTATTTCTGTCCGAAACTCATCTGCAATGAGAATACTGTTTTCAGAGTACCTTTTTGACTGTGATTTTCAAACAGATACCATGATCTTGCCTTAACTTAACTCGCGTTTTTACATGCGAAATTCCCCAACACATAATGCAAGAGTAACCTCACTGTGCTAAAATTAATGATTATCCTGATTAGAATCAATCGTTACAGGAATAATTTTGCTTTTTTTCATTATTTCAAGGTAGATCAGCAGCTTCCTGTTTTTTTACATTTGCACGAAGCCATAAACAAAGCATCTTTTGGTGTTATGATCAATAAACGACTAAGACGACATGTTCCCCCTCCTTTTTTCATCCGTTAATCGCAATTCCAGTGCCAGATTCTTTTAGAATGGCATACAATTTGAAATTTTAACATAACAGGACTTGTCAGTATGATCCGGTAATCTTAACACTTTATTAACAGGTTTAGATTTGACAAGAGTAGTCTTTGGCCCTTAAATCTGTCAGTAATAAGGATATCCCTATGATACAGCAATAAGGTCAAATCATGATAATTTATTCACTACCGGACACTTTTGTGAGCATGCAAATTCTAAAAGGAGAAACAGGTGCACATCCAATTTAGTTTTTTTCCATTTGCCTTATCGTATATCATCATAATTACACTGGTTAATACTCCTGATTGCAGACAGGCCAAATCACCTCAGCAGCGCGAATCATTGACCTTTGGTGCTGCACAAAGACCTGTAAAGAATAATCTCGATATCATTGAAGGTTTTAAAAATATCTTTGTTGAAGTAGCAAATACAGTTACTCCTTCTGTCGTGGCTGTCATTCCGGTTAAAGTTGACACGACGTCACAAAATCCTTACCAGTTTTACGATAACAATAATTCTCCTTTTGATTATAATCCTTATTCAGACAATAACCAGAAACCGGATCAGAATCAAAATGAAAAACGCAGTGAAGTGCTTGGTTCGGGGGTTATTGTATCCAGTGATGGATATATATTAACAAACAACCACGTTATTGAGGGTGCAACCGAAATAACCGTCCAATTATGGAATGGTAATATTTATGACGCCTCACTTGTTGGTACAGATTCACTTAGTGATGTAGCTGTAATAAAAATGGAAGGTGAATTTTCAAATCTTCCGGCAGCATATCTGGGAAATTCAGACAGCCTGAAACGAGGTGACTGGGTTGCTGCAATTGGTAACCCTTTTAACTTCCTTTCCTCAGTAACTCAGGGGATTGTCAGTGCTCTTGAAAGACAGGTTGCTGATATTGTAATGTATCAGAATTTCATTCAAACTGATGCTGCAATTAATCCAGGAAATAGTGGTGGTGCCCTGGTCAATATCTATGGTGAAGTAGTCGGAATCAATACCATGATTTATTCACAAACCGGTGGCTTTATGGGAATTGGATTTGCCATTCCAATAAATATGGCCAAAAGAGTCATGGAAGACCTTATTTATGAAGGCAGGGTTTGCCGCGGCTGGATCGGTATATCAATTCAAGACCTTACACCTGTTGCCAGAAAAGCTCTGGATCTAAAAACAACTGATGGTGTACTGGTTTGTGATGTATTTCAAAATGAACCCGCAGACAATGCGGGCATTAAAAGAGGTGATGTAATAGTTGAAATCAATGGACAAAAAATTGAAACAGGAAATGACCTCAAAAATAGAGTAGCCCTGCTCCGACCAGATTCATTAATACAAGTAACCTTTCTCAGAGAAGGGAAATTCTGTAAAACAATCGTAAAAGTACTTGAACGCAGTAATAATCTTATACCAGAACAAAAATTTAAACAAACGCCAGCGTTCTCAGATGCAGATAATATCACCGGAATCAGTGTTTCTGATCTGAACACTGAAATCAGAAAAAAATACAATATTCTTTCCGGCACAAAAGGAGTGATAGTAACTGCAATTGATGCATCAATTACAGATGAAAGAGCTGCAATTCTTCCAGGAGATGTCATAATTTCAGTGAAAATTAAGAATAAAAAAACAAGATCAATAACCAGTCTTAAAGATTTTTTTAAATTCACCAAAGAACTTGGAAATTTTATACCGGTACTGATGTTGATACAAAGAGGTAATTGTACATTCTTTATACCATTTGAAATCAAAAACCAGAATTCTGAAAAATAAAAACTTCCAGCCGATGAAGACTTCACCATCAGGCATCAAGAACACATTTCAACATATTATCAAGCTTAAATCAAAATCCTTTACCAGAAAATATTGAGTGGTGATGTTAGTTAGTTTGGTAAAGAACTTATTTTTAGATATACACAATTCGATAGAAGCTATAAGCGTAATTTTTATGGAAAAAGAAAACATTGTGATCATTTTAAACAAGGACTGTAATCGACAAACAGTCCCCTTTTAACTTGACCAGGGAGGGTTTTATGTATCACTCAAAAGACAGGACAACCGGACCGGTTGATCTCAATAGTGCAGATTTCAATTCATTGGAAAAATTACCAATGGTTGGTGATAAACGGGCACAATTTATAATTGACCACCGCCCATATCAAGACTGGAATGATTTGAAATCTAAAATTCCGGGTATCTCTGATGGAATGATAGAGGATTTGAGAAAAAGCAATGCAACTATCGGAGGTAAAAAATAGAAACAGAGGGGATAAATTCCCCTCTGTTATAGGCGATATTTCTCTTCCCAAATTGGATCAAGCAATCGGGATAACTCTAAATCATATTCTTTCATGGCATTAAGATAACTACAATCATTAAGACAGATTTCTGCACTTTGATTTCCGGGTAACGCACCAGTTTCAACAAAAAGATTATGTGCCTGCTCGTGATGATCACGCATGAAACATGGCCTTATCTCATTTCCTCTTATTTCGGGCGGTTTTCTGAAACTGTATGATAATTGCCATTCTCTTATACCCCTGAAAAGATCAGAAAAAAGTGCATCCGTAAGAGACCGCTGCTCTGATAAAAGTTTGCCAACATTATCTTTCCAATAAGGCACAAAAACACACGGATAAACATTCCCCTTCCAGTCTATATATAGATAACCATCTTCTCTACCACCGGCAATACAACCAGATGATAGAGAACCGCTGTTCCAGAAGTCTGCTACAACAAGTCTCTTTTGTCTTATAAATTCCTGTTCACGAAACCAGATTTCACGGCGTTTTTCCGGAGAAAGTTGTCCTGCAACATCTGCCCCCCTGCCAATAGGCATATATTGAAAAATCCACTCAAAAACAGCACCCTGTTTATCAAAATAGAAATCAATAAATTCATCTGAAAAAAGGACATCCACATTATTATTATTAGCTGTTATCGAAATACCAAACGGTACTCCCTCTTGTCTCATATTTTCAAACGCATCAAGAATCCTCCTGTAAGTCCCTTCACCACGCCTGTTATCAGTCTCATTTTTGAAACCTTCCACAGAAACGGCTGGTAATAGATTTCCCACTGATGCAATTCTTTGCGCCCGCACCTTATCTATCAGAGTACCATTTGTATATACCATAAAAATTTGCTCCGGATGCTGAGCCGCAATATCAATAAGATCAATTCCATTATCCTGCCACATAAACGGTTCACCACCTGAAATAACTGTAAACCAACTGCCCCATTTTTCATATTTTTCATGAAGTATTCTGGTAAATGTTGTGCTGTCCATTTTTTCAAGGTTAGAACCAATACTTGACGCATAGCAATTTTTGCATTTAAGATTACATCTGCCTTCCGGTGATATGGTTATAAATCCAGGAGGATATACGCCATATTTTTCTTTGAATTCCTGTTTGACAGATTGCTGAGTGGGACCAAGAAACTCTTTAATGAAAATACCTGTTATTCTCTTGCGAAATGCTGGAGATGAGCTATCATACGCTTTAAATGCAGCACGCAAAACATTAAATACCATATAATACTTGTCTTCTCGCTGATAATAGCTGCCATTTTTTATGCGGTCCCCCTTCTCAATCATAATTTTGTAAGCAACTTTTTCAAGTGGGGGGAGTGCTATTTTCCATATACCTGCAATATTCCCCATTTTTATGGCTTGTTTGGCTAAAAACATCCTAAAAGAATCCATTTGAGTTTCCATGTGATATCCTCCACGACGTTTGTGTCTAATTGGTTTTGCTTATTGCAAGAACAATACCATAAAAACTGATAGGCAAGATTATTTTACATACAGAAATTACAATTCTGAAAAAACAGGATGCGGGATATTTAATTTTTCACAAAGCATTTCAAATTGACTACGCAATTGAATAAAACGGGGGAGCTCCAAATCCTCCAGCTCTTTACCAATTTTTCCATTGGTTTCGTAGTATAGCTCTCTGATATAATTTTCCCTTACCTGTATCGCACTTTTTGATCGAATATGAAACCGTTTTTTTCCAATTAATACACTCTCTTTAACATGCATTAAAATTCTTCGGTCCCTTTCACTGGAATATTGTTCTGGCCGTGCATTTAAAACCGGATCAAATATTTTCTGATCCACGAATTCCAATAAAAGTTCTCTTTTTTTCTTGTCATTTTCCATATTACCTCCCTGAGTATACCAATTTATAAATCGGTATACTTTCCCCCTTGCTCTTCCTGACATTTAATATCATACAATACAGGTATTACTCATGCTGTTAGGAAATTGTACAGCAAAACATGTACTGATACTGAATTTGTTTTACCCATTAAGATTTAGAAGGCTGGATATTTAAATAATATTCAAGGAATGTTAGTTTTCAGATTAATATACTATTATGATATCTTTATTGCTTCAACAGGACAACTTTCAGCAGCTTCTTTTGCCGATTCTTCTGAATCAGAAGGAACAGTATCTACTTTCACGTGTGCAAGGCCATCATCACCCATCTCAAATACCTCAGGACAAATTGTTGGACAAAGCTCACACCCAATACAAGTATTTGGATCAACAGATGCTTTCATAAAATATCCTCCTGAATTTTATTTTACCCGATTTCATACTAAAGCAATATTTATTCCATGATCGAAAAAACTATGTAAAAAGATTTTCGTGCAGGAAAGCGAATGCTTATGCCTTCAGGTTTTAAATGAAGCAATTTTGAAGAAAAACTGTATACGAAAAATATAAAAAAAGCTACTTAAGCTATACTAAAATCCAATATTTGTATATCAACACTATTTAAATCCGGGTAAGCAATTTAAATTAATGATGTGGATTTACTTTAATTGCAGTATTTAAAAGTGAATACAAATACATGATAAAAAGAAACGGGAGTTACGCGATCATGTCTATTAATTGTCCTTTACCGGTTTCTTCACCAACAGCCAGGTTTACATTTACCTGTATCAGCTTTTTTGCCATATCAAGTGTTTCCTTATTCATATTTTGCATTACCTGATTTACTGCATCAATTGAAGCCGAGACTGCTGACACACTGTCCATAAATCCTCCAGTTTTCAATGTATATGTTATTTATCGGATGTTATATGTTGTTTCTTTAGACATTTTTTCAATTTCAGGATTTAAATCACTGATTTTGGGAATAACAACATCCGGCTTAAAAGGAGATTTACTGATTTCTTGAAGAGTTGCTTCACCCGACAAAACACATATAGTCATAATCCCGGCATTATACCCTAAAGCGATATCTGTGTAGAGTCTGTCGCCAATAACAGCTATTTTGTCTGCAGTAACACGAAACCTTGAACGTACCAGATTAATCATGGTTGTATGAGGTTTGCCAATAAATACGGGCTGCCTTCCAGTTGCATTTTCAAGAATATTGCAGATGGATCCACAATCCGGGATAAATCTGTTTTTATCGACAGGACATACCAAATCAGGATTAGTAGCAACAAATCCGGTTGAATCACAGCTGAGAATATAACAGGCATCTTTCAATTTTTGGTAAGTAAGTTCAGTATCAAAACCCACTACAACATAGTCTATCTCTTTTTCAGGATCTTCTTCAATTCTTAAACCAAATGTCTTTAATTCGTTTTTTAAAGATGAAGTACCCATAACAAATAATCTTGCATTGCTTTGTTTTTCGCTTAAATAGGCACCTGTAGCCTGTCCTGAAGTAAGTATATTTTTCTCTGTAACAGAAATACCAAGTTCGTTCAGTTTCTGAACATATTGACTGGCATTTCTGGATGAATTGTTAGTAATAAATAAAAAGGGAATCCCAAACTTATTTAAACTATTAATAAAACCGTGAACACCTGGAATTAGCTTACCTTCAAGGTACACAGTGCCATCCAGATCTATCAGAAACAATCTTATATCTGAAAGCTTTTTATAAGCATCATTTTTTGCTCGTTTATTCATTGTAGTATTCCATTTTTGACAGCAATCAGATCTGTCATCAGGATAACAGATTCTCATTTTTGCAGATTTTATCTTTATGCGACAGTATAAACTACTTACCCTTATCTGCAAAGTAAAGAAAAAATCACCTGCCCAGCTGGAATATAGTTACTATTTCCACCTGCACATAAACATGCCTATAAAATAATCATAAATAAGACAATATACTACAATTAACTTCAGAAGCAGAGAGATTCGTTAGTTTTCAACGAAATCAATATCTTCTTTCCATGGAAGGAGGCTCTGTGATCTACTTGTCTGTTTTAGTTTTCTAAGAGCTTTTATTTCGATCTGCCTTACCCGTTCGTTGGTCAGCTTAAGTTTTTGTCCTATTTCACCAAGAGTTTTTATTCTCCCATCATCAAGGCCAAACCTCATAATAACAGTCTTTTTTTCTTTTGGGTCAAGCGAATCCAGAACCATTTGTATGTGTTTACGAAGTGAATCCAGTGATATAATTCTAAAAGGATCTTCAGAATTGGTATCTTCAATATATTCCCCTATAGTACTGCCATCTTCATTGTTTATTTCCATATCCAATGAAATTGGCTCGACAGTAGCTTCTAATGACATTTCGATTTTCTCTACCGAACAGTTTAACCCGTCTGCAATTTCATCCAATGTGGGTTGAGATCCATTTTTAGAACACCATTCTCTTGAAAATCTTTCAACTTTATTAACAAGATCAATTGTATTTGCAGGAATGTGAATTGTTTTTGATTTTTCGTGAATTGCTCTTATAATTGCCTGCCGTACCCACCATATCGCATATGTACTAAACTTGTAACCTTTTCTGTAATCAAAATTTTCAACAGCTGTAATAAGCCCCTTATTACCCTCCTGAATGAGGTCACTAATCTCAAGTCCTCTATAGGTATACCGTTTCGCGATACTCACTACCAACCTTACATTTGCTTCAATAATTGCAGACTTGGCCTGATTACGCATCTCTTCCCAATACAGAAAATTCTCAAGCTCTTTAGATGATCTTTCTTTAAATAGATTTTCCCTGAATTTCATTAAAAGATCCTTGATTCGCCTTGTGTTCAATTTTAATTGATAACACTGATCCACAATATGATCTTTCTGTTCCTGTATTTCATCCAGATCATCAGATTTTAGTCTCGAAACCTCTTCTTTGAGTTTTTTGACTCCTTTAATAAATTTCTTTTTTAATTTCTCTATCTCAACAGTATCTTTTATCTGTTCTTCTTCAACACGAAGAACATCTGAACATTCTATTTTACCAGACACCAGTTGATGTTCAATTTGAAAAATTGTTTGAAGAATCTCCTGATCCCGAAATGCCAAATCCATAATTTTATACTGCGCGAACCTCATAAGAATAGCATACTGGACTTCCTGACCTCTGGTCATCAAAGGAACACGTCCCAGAGTATTTAAATATATCCATGTAGGATCCGAATAATGGCCTTTTGCAGTATCGAAATTATTCTTTTGGTTTCGCTTCCTGCCTTTTTCTTCAATAACAGCCCTTTTGGCAATCGAAGTAGCCAATTTTCTGTTATTTCCTCTTTTTGGCAATAATTTTCCACTATTTTTTATTTTTTCCATAATAACCTGTTTCATATTGTATGATTCAGACAAAAACAGATCAAGTAAAATAAATCTATAAAAACATTAAAGTTTGATATTTAAATTACTCCAGTTTTAATTCAGAACAGCACCTAATACTTTCGACAATCCCACCACCTACAATAATTATTTTCTTGGCTCTGTTTGTCAGCGGGAAAAATTATGCTCTATAGTTAATAGCATATATGAATAAAAACAGGTGAGGAAGTATTTTTTATCTGTTCCGGGCGTGGCTATACAGCAAAAGTGCTGGATTTAAAGATTTTTGAAGTTCATGATTAAGTATACAAAGCAATTATTGATTTCTTTTGAAAAATTATAAACGATTAAATTTTTGACATGTCAAGCATTTTAGCTTGACATTTCTTAATCCAGATAATCTTTTAATGTATCGATATAAATATTTTCGTCATCTATATCTTCTTCCAGATCATGTGCGATTTCTGGTATTTGTATATCTTCAACAATATTCTCGAGTTTTTCACTTAAAACTTTTTCATTTTTTCTTAAAGAATTTATTATCTCTTCATCAGACATATCATTAGTAATTGTGGTTAATTCAGTAGACATTTCACCAGTATATTCATATTGTGGTATTATTTCTCCCAACTGTTTTATGTAATTATTCAAATTATCCATATGCTCAAGATGCTCATCATGCAATTCAACCAGATCTTTTCGCAAATCCTCATCTTGAATCTGGTCCAGAGCCCGTTCATAATTCCATGTTGAATCAGAATACAGCTTAACCAGTTCCTTGAGGCTTTCAGCAATCTCCTTATTGGTCATAATCCCTCCCTTCCCTATCATTATTACGAATTATTAACCAAATATTACAGCAGATTATTGAGAACCAAATAAATATAACAAAAAAGACCTTCTTTTGCTTAAACGCAGAGATTTACGTTTAACAAAAGAAGGCCTTTTTATAAAAAATTCGAAACTTTTTGAAACTCTTATCTTCTCATCGATTTGAGTTCATTAATAATTTCTTTGTTGTTTGGTTCCAGTTTCCTTGCTTTTTCGAGAAAACTGCTGTAATTTGCGTAATCTTTCTCCTCTTTAGCAAGTCGGGCTAAACCAAGATACGCTAATCCACTATTTGAATCAGCTTTTATTGCACGGTCAAAAAATGTTTTAGCCCACTGATATTTTCTCTGAATCAAATATACATTAGCTCTTTCAATTAAAGCAGGTGCGTAATTTTGATCGATATAAAGGATCCCTTTATATGTTTCAATCGCATCATCATAATTTTTCATTGCTACCATAATTCTTCCAAGCATCATCTGAACATCGATATTTTGTGGATCACTGTTTTTAACTTTTTCAACCGCTTTTAGCGCATCTTTATAACTCCCGGTATTGTAAAGAGCCATGGCATATTTAAGCCATACATTCGTATCCTGGCTCCTTGAAACTAATATTTCCAGCTCTTTTACAGCATCTTTGTATTTTCCTGTTTCCATGTATACATCAATTAATGCCATCCTTAGATCATCATCAATATTACCTTTAGTAATTTGGACTACTCTCTCCAGTAACCTTGCTCCTTCATTACGTCTGTTAGTCATAAGATACCCACGTGCCAGAAGTGCCATTAACTTAGGGTCATTTTCCTTAATTGAATTCGCCATTTCCAGAAAAACCATAGCATCATCTACCATTTTTTTGTTCAATAAAACCTGACCGATTTTTCCGGATGCATCAGCATTTTCAGGATCTACAGTTATGAATTTCCTGTATGCATTCAACATATCCTTGTCACGCTTTAACTTTCCATAGAGACTTCCCAGTTCCAGCCAGACTCTTGGAATAGTATCTGACAAGGCAGCACATCTCTCCAGGTACTTGATCGCATCATTCGCTGCACCAGACTGATTTGAATAGTAAATCCCGAGTTTCAGGAAATTACGATAATCTTTTGGATAAGACACAATATTCTTTTTATAAATTTCAACTGCCTGTTTTGGATTTAGGGTTTCATTTACTAATGCCAAACTGTAAGCTGCTTCTGGATCATTCACCCCCGGCAAGCTGATATAATCTGTAAGTATTTCTGCTGCTTTCTTCTTATCACCATTTTTCTCATAGGCTTCAGCCAACCCTTTATATGCTTTATCCCGATTCGGTACATTCCCTTTGATATCTCTGACTTTAGTCAGCACATTTATTGCAGACTGATAATCTTTAACCTCAATTGAAGATAATCCGAATTCAACCAGATATTGCGGACTTGAATCATCTTTGACCATTTTGTAATACTTGTATGCATCCTGATATTTTTTCTTATCAAAGGCATGTTTTGCCACTTTTATAGCGGTTTCATTGTCAGATGACTTTTTGTCAAGGTACTTTTTGTATGCATTCATGGCGTCATCCACTTTTTTCTGTTTCATATATAAATCCCCAAGCTGTTTATACTCTTCTACAGCTTTTGGATTTAATACCAGAGCCTGTTCATAAGTCACAATAGCTTCATTAACCTTTCCTGCTTTCATTTGGCAATCTGCAAGAACAGACAGATACTCACCGTTTTTAGGATCAAGCTGAGAAGCTTTTTCAAACATCCTTATAGCATCATTGTATTTCTTTGATGATTCATAGATTTGACCTAAAGTTTTATACATCGAAGCATCCGCCTCATTGGCATCAATTGCTCCATTCAGGGCTGCAAACTTTTCTGCCGGTTTACCCAGTTTCAGAACCAGATTGACATAATTTTTATGGATACCCTTGATTTTTGGATTAAATTTCAATGCAGCCCTGTATGCATTCAAAGCACCATTTTCATCTTTTTTAACAAGAAGAGCATCACCGAGCATCTTCTGAGCATCAGCATCATTTGGTTTCAGTTGAGTATACTGTTTCAAATACTCCTGTGCATCATTTGACGCTCCGGTTTTCATTGAAATCTCATACATTCTTTTAAAAACATCTGCATCTTTAGGAGTTAACTTTGCAAGGTCTTTGTAAATTATCAATGCCCTTGGATAGTCCTGTGCCAAAAAGGATGCTTCAGCATATAAAGAAAGAAGATCTGCCTTTTTCGCGCCATCACCCTTAACCATACCAAAATACCTGACAGCATCCTTATATTTTTTCTGTTTAAGTTCATATTCTCCCACGATCTTGGCAACATCACCATCTGATGCATTCTTTTCCAGATATTTTTTATATGATCTAATTGCAGACTGATCCTTTTTCTGTTTCATATAAAGATCTCCAAGAACCTTATATTCCTTAGAAGCTTTCGGATCCATTGCGATTACTTGTTCGTATGTTAATATTGCAGCATCTGTCATTCCTTTGCTGACCTGACAATCTGCAAGGGCACTCAGAAGTTTAGTGTTTTTGGGATCAAGTTGAACAGCCTTTTCATACATTTTTACTGCGTTGTCAACTTTTTTCTGCTTTTTGTAAATTTCACCAAGGGCCTGATACATCTTTGCATCTGCTTCACCAGCATTAATCGCTCCATTCAAAGCCCTTTCCTTTTCAGCATCATCACCAGATTTAAGGACCAGACTTACATAATTTTTATATAAGCCTTTCAATGCAGGATCTGCTTTTAAAGCAGTTCTATATGCATTGAGTGCACCAGAATGATCTTTTAGAGCAAATAACATATCACCCAGTTTTTTCTGAGCCTTAGCATCGGAAGGCGCTAAAGAAGCATAAACTTTCGAATATTGTAATACTTCTTCCTTGGTTCCAGCCTTAGTAGCAATTTCTGCCAACAATCTGAAAACTTCGGGATCTTTCGGAGTTACCTTTGCTAACGACTTGAATATCTGGTATGCCTTAAATTCATCTTTTGCATTGTAACTTGCCTGCCCATACATCATAAGATGTTTTGGGTCAGAAGCATCTGCACCAGTTACCATCCCCAAATACTTAACAGCTTCACTATATTTTTTAGACTCGTAAGCAGACTTTCCAACCACTTTTGCGATCTCATTGTCCTTGCTTTTTTCGAGGTATTTTTTGTACGCGGTCAAACCGGAACTACTCTTTTTCTGTTTCATATACAGGTCGCCAAGCATTTTATACTCTTTATTGGCCTGAGGATTCATAGCTACAGCCTGTTCAAGAGTAAGAATCGCAGCCTGTGGTTTTCCGCCTTTAATCTGACATTCAGATAACCTGTTTAAAAGAGAAACATCTTTGGGATTAAACTGAATAGCTTTTTCATACATAGCAATTGCATCTGGATACTTTTGCTGTTTTTGATAAATTTCACCAAGTTTTGCATACATTTGGCCATCAGCTTCCCCTGCTTTTATAGCCCCAGTAAGTACTTTGACAATTTCAGCATCCTTTCCTGAATTTATAACCAGCTTGGCATATTTACCATAAAATCCCTTTGCTGAAGGATCTGACGTAAGAACAGCCCCATAAGCATTAATTGCTCCATTAGCATCTTTACGCTCATAGAGGATATCCCCCAATTTTTTCTGAGCACTAACATCTTTTGGTCTTAATCTTGTATAACTTTTCAGGTAAGTTAACAGATCATCTTTTTTCCCCAGGCCTTCAGCTATCTCATACAGTTTTTTAAACACTTCAGCATCTGCAGGAGTTACAGTTGCCAATTGCTTGAAAATCTCATAAGCTTTTGCCTGATCTTTTGCCAGGAAACAAGCCTCACCATACATTTTAAGATAAGATGGCTGTTTAGAATCAGCCCCCTTTACCATTCCAAGATACTTAACAGCTTCCTGATAGTTTTTTGCCTTAAAAGCAGCTTCTCCAACCTCCATTGAAAGTTTGTCATCAGAGCTTTTTTCAAGAAATTTTTTATAATTTTTAACAGCCTGGTCATTTTTATTCTGTTTTTTATACAAATTCCCCAATAGTTTATACTCAGCCCCAGCCTGTGGATTCATCGCAATTGCCTGCTCATATGTAAGAATAGCATCATTGATTTTTCCTACTGCGACCTGTGACTCAGCCAATGATGTCAATAAAGCTACACTTTTTGGATCAAGCTGACTTGCTTTTTCATACATTGCAGAGGCTTTCTGATGATTACCGACTTTTTTGTATATGTCACCAAGGTGCTTATATACACTTAAATCTGCTTCACCGGCTTGTATTGCTTTACTGAGAACAATGATCATCTCTTTGTCACTTCCGCCGGATTTTATCATCAAATCTGTAAAATTTTTATAGAAACCTTTTGCTGATGAATCTGCTTTTAAAACAGCTTTATATGCTTCAAGCGCTCCAGCATTGTCTTTCTTTGCATAAAGCATATCACCCAGTTTTTTCTGAGCATTTGCATCAGAAGGTTTTAATTTTGTATATGATTTCAGGTAAGATATTTTATCACTTTCAGGTCCTGTTTTTTCAGCGATCTGATATAAAGTTTTAAATACATCCGGATCTTGAGGTGCCTTAACTGCAAGCTGCTTGTAAATCTGATATGCTTTTTTCTCATCTTTTGCCTTAAGGCAGGCATCGCCATACATTTTCAGGTAATCAACATTATCAGAATCTTTACCTGTAACCATACCGAAATATTTGACAGCTTCCGAATAGTTCTTTTCTTTATAATCATATTCTCCAATTTCTCTTGCGATACCATTATCTGATTTGTTCTCCAGATACTTTTTATAATTTTTTATTGCAGAAGCAGTTTTATTTTTCTTTTTATAAAGGTCACCCAGAATCTTATATTCTTTATCAGCTTTCGGATTCATGGCGAGTGTTTGTTCGTATGTCAATATAGCGGCATCAGTATTTCCACTTTCAGCCTGGGATTGAGCAAGTTTGGCCAACAACGAAACATCTTTGGGATCCAGCTTGCCAGCTTTATCATACATTTCCAAAGCTTTTTTGTGATTTCCCTGCTTACTGTAGATATCGCCAAGCTCAATAATAACATCAACATCTGCTTCACCAGCAGCTATTGCACCGCTGTAAGCCTGAATTTTTTCCTGATCAGTCCCCGATTCCCTTATTAAAACAACATAGTTTTTATAAAACCCTTTGGCTTTTGAGTTCTGTTTTAAAACACTATTGTATGCAGCAAGTGCTTCTTTCTTATTTTTCAGATCAAAAAGAAGATCACCTAATTTTTTCTGCATCTCAATATCATCAGATTTCAGGGCTGTATATTTTTTCAAATGGTCAGCAGCACCTTTTTTATCCTTTTGCTTCTCAGCAATTTCATAAAGCATCTTTAACGGTGCTGGATCATTTGGAGAAACTTTTGAAAGCTGTTCAAGCAATTTATTAGCTTTTGCGAAATCATTGACCTTGATTGAAGCAGAAGCATAATTCGAAAGAAAATCAGCAGTTTCAGCATCTTTTCCACTCACTTTTTCCATGTACTTTACAGCATCTTTGTAATTTTTCTTTTCTATTTCATAATTTCCAACCTTTAGCGAAATTTTTGAATCACCAGGTTTTTTAATCAGATACTTTTTAAAAGAAGCAATTGCCTGCTCCTTTTTACCCATTTCCATATACAGATCACCAAGAATTTGAAGCTCATTTGTACACGAGGTGTCCATTGTTATTAATTGTTCATATGTAATAACTGCATCAGTTTTCTTCCCGGCCCTTACCTGCGATAAGCCTAAAGCTTTGAGGTTTTCAAGATTTTTTGGATTAATCTGAAGAGCCTTCTGGTAGTTTTCAATTGACTTGTTATAATCCTTTTTGTTCAAATAGATTTCACCGAGTGTGTTATAAATTTCCTCATCAGCTTCATTAGCTTTAACAGCTGCAGTTAATACAGTAAGGATCTCCTGCTCCTGAGCCTTTTTTGCCTTAAGGAGTTTGGCATATTTTTTATAAAATCCTTTAACTGAAGGATCCGCTTTAATGGCTGCGCGATAAGACTCTAACGCTCCATCAGAATCTTTCATTTCGTATAGCAGATTACCAAGATCTCTAAACCCGATTCCATTATCAGGTTTAAGTTTTACCAATTGGCGAAGATTTTCCACAGCACCTTTGTTATCATTTGTTTTCAGGCAAACCTGATATAAATTACTGAACACGTCCGGGTTTTTCGGCATTAATAGAGCCAGTTCTTTATATACCTCTTTAGCCTCTTTGAGTTCTCCTGAATTCATGGCATAATTTGCGTATCTGAGCCTTGATACTGTATCCTTTTTATCAAGAGACATGATTTTTTTATCAGCCAGAGCCATTTTCTTTTCATTTTTAGTTTTTTCATAACATAAAGCAAGCTGTTGCCACCAGTCTTTGTTATCTTCTTCCTTTTTAACCAGATCCTCAAGGATTTTTTGGGCATTCGAATATTTGCCGTTTTGTATATGAATTTTTGCAAGAATTACCTGTGGCTCTGTCAAGTTTTTATCATGATGCAAAGCTGTTTCAGCCGCATCAAGTGCCAAATCAAATTTTTTCTGCTCCCATGCAGCCTTCATCATACCTTGCGCTGCATTAGCGTCAGCTTTCAATGAAAAAGATTTCTGAAAATTCTTAAACGCATCATCATACTTCTTGGTTTTCAGGTAATATTCGCCAAGAGTGAAGTAAACTTTGGGATTGTCAGGCTGAAGAGAAAGTAGTTTTTCATTTATAATCCTGGCTTTATCCTCCATTTTGGCCTTGGAATACAGATCCGCAAGGCGAACATAGGCTTCAACATTTTCTTTTTCTTTACTAATTACATTTTCAAGAAGTGGAATAGCCTTGCTGTACTCACCTAATCCCTCATAGGCCTCTGCAGTTAAAAATGTTGCATCAGATATAATTTTGCCTTGATTATCTGCTTTTCTTATCTCTAAAAACAAATCAAGAGCCTGCTTGTAAGCTTTTTTCTCCAGGTTCCATCGTGCAACATTACTCTTTGCATTTAAAGCTTCTTTGCTTGTAGATTTGCCAAATTTCCCTACAGCTTTCTGATAAATTTTTACTACTTCGTTTTTGTCCAACCCAGATTTTTCTGCACTTATCCCCATTCTGTACAAATCATCAGCACTTAATTTGGTTTGATCTGCCTTATCATATGCAGAAAATGCATCTTTATATTTTTTAGCATCGAAATAAATATTTGCCAGTTCAACAGCTACTTCAGGTTTTGAGAAGTTTTTATCACGAACAGCTTCTCTCATGTAAACGGTAGCAGAATCAAAGTTCTTTTGTATTTTATAGATACCTGCTATAGTGTATGCAATTTCGCCCTCATTTTTTTCGCCATTCGATTTTTTTAACAATGGAAGAGCTTTATCATATGATTTACTCTCGTAATAGATCAAACCTAAAGCACGATTCGCAACCATATTGGATTTATCCGTTTCAACAACTTTTTCCAAAGCTTTTTTTGCATCAGAGGTCTTTTTCAAAGCAATACAGGCTCTGGCATATTCCCAACTGGCTTCACCTGTTTCTTTAATCTCCATGGTTTTTTTTGCCATTTCCAGAGCATTTTCATGGTCTTTCATGTTGTTATAAACACGTGCAGCCCCCAGATGCGCTTCATAGTTTGAACCATCATTTCTGATTGCAACCATAAAACATGCCAAAGCTTTTTCTGTTAACTTCTGCTCTTCATTTGCAATTCCTAACTTTGCCCATTGATCTGCAGTCCTTTCTGTTACCGGCATTTTTTCGTCTGCGTAGCTAATAGCTTCAGCAAATTTTCCGGATTTAATCAGTTTATCAAAAGCATCATCAGATAAAGCTGTTGATACGAGAAGAAATAAAAGTGCCTGCAAACTGACAACAACCGCATAACGGATAGTCATAAATTATCCTCCGAATTCATGATTATTTCAAACTTGATTAATATCATCACAACTGCTTAAAATAATAATTCCAAGCAGAAGAAATATCCGAATAAAACCAGTTCGTCAAAACATCCCTATTGTATGGATTTAATCAAATATACATGCATTCTAACAGATTTTGAAACTTTTTTGTGATTTTTACCCAATTCGTAACTCAATTGCCTAACCTCAATTATAATTAATTAGACAGGATTAATTACCAATGAGCCTGCGAGAGCAACACTTGGCCACAGAAAGGGTTCTATTACTGTGTTGTCATATCTATAAGGTAATAAGACCAGGCAGTATCACCGCGCCACACATAGTTCATGCCCGTCGATCGAAACCACCTTTACTCGTCCCCATTCAGTTATTACAGGCACAGATATTGCATTCTACATCAGAAAGTTTTACAAATTTTTCAAAAAAGGAGACAAAATGGCTCTTGAAATACCAAATATTATTGATTGTAATGCTAAAAATTGTGTTTATAATAAGCAAAATCAATGCCATGCATTTGCCATAACAGTCGGGGATGAAGAGCCGCGATGTGATACTTATTGCAGTTCTCAGGTAAAAGGTGGTATCAGTGAGGTTACAGGCAAAGTAGGTGCCTGTAAAGTATGTGATTGTATTCACAACAAATCTTTTGAATGCACCGCCCAAGGAATCCACATTACCATTAATCATGGCACGCCTGATTGTGCAACTTTTGAACCCCTCTGATTTAACCGGTCGGTTATCCGGCCGGCACACAATTATGTACAAACCCTGGTAAAAAACTATTTTAAAAAACCAATATTTTTATTTATCATACGTATTTTTCAGTATTTCGGGTACATAATGCAACAATTTTCTGCAAAGATATTCTCAAATTCAAAAATCAGCGACTGTTTCTATGAGATGGTGTTTTCCTGGAAACCCAACACAATACCTTTACCCGGACAGTTTGTAACAATCAGAGCAGAATCCAGCACATCACCTTTACTTCGCCGTCCTTTTGCTCTGTCGGGATTTTATGAATCAAAAAATAGATGTTCTATTATTTATCAGAAACGCGGCCCGGCAACAGCCCTGCTTGCAGGAAAATCTCCTGATGAACAAATTGACCTTATCGGCCCCCTGGGAAATCCTTTCCCAATTCCGGGTAAAAAGAATAAAGCAATCCTTATCGCAGGTGGAACTGGTATCGGCCCTGTTGTTTTTCTGTGCTCCAGATTAAAAAAAATTGATATCGAGTATATCTCCATTTTTGGTGCAAAAACAAAGTCGTCAATTCCTGATAACCAGTTTATCAAACAAAATTTTGTAATCTGTACTGATGATGGAAGTGCTGGTTATAAGGGGACAACCACCGATTACCTGAAATCTATTTCAAATGTCATAACTTCTGATACAATCCTTTTTGCCTGTGGACCACAACCGATGCTTAAAAGTTGTAATGATTTTGCATACTCATATAAAATACCCTGCTACGTCTCTGTTGAACAAATAATGGCTTGCGGAGTTGGTGCATGTATGGGGTGCGCAATAAAAATTACAAAAGAACCAGGTTTCGCAAGAGCATGTAAAGAAGGCCCTGTTTTTAAATCTACAGAAATTGATTGGAACTAAATTAATTGATCTAAGAATTTATCTCCGGGATTATATTTTATGAACTTGACCGTCAATATTGGAAACGGGATTTTTCACAATCCTGTATGCGTTGCTTCAGGAACATTTGGTTATGGAAGTGAATATGAAAACCTCATAGATTTAAATAAACTGGGTGCAATTTTTACTAAAGCAGTTACTTTAGAACCCCGAACTGGAAATGAAATTCCAAGGATCATCGAAACCCCATCAGGTATTTTGAATTCCATAGGCTTGGCAAATGTTGGAGTAAAACGATTTGTTCAGGAAAAAATCTCCTTTCTTGAAAAACTCCCTTGTGCAACAGTTGTCAATGTTGCCGGTTCAACCGAAAATGAATACGTTGAAGTAATCAAAAACCTCGAAAGCTGCAAATCGATCTGGGGATATGAAATTAATGTTTCTTGCCCAAATGTTAAGCATGGCGGACTTGCATTCGGCACCGACCCCTTTCAAATCGAACGCTTGACAAAACTACTCCGTCAGACCACATCAAAACCATTAATAATCAAATTGACTCCAAATGTAACTGATATCACAACTATTGCAAAAGCGGCTCAAGATGGCGGGGCTGATGCTGTTTCATGCATAAACACCCTGATTGGTATGGTAATAGACACACAAAAAAAAGCTACTGCTCTTCCAATGAAAACCGGTGGTTTAAGTGGTCCTGCAATTCGTCCGGTCGGGATTGCTTTAACATACAAAGTCAGCCGGGCAGTAAGTATTCCTGTAATAGGAATAGGCGGAATTATGAATGCAGATGATGCTATTCAATATTTTCTTGCTGGTGCATCAGCAATTCAGGTCGGCACAGGTAATTTTGTCGACCCATCAATTGCAGTAAATGTTCTTGAAGGAATAATAAAGTATTCTGAAAGAGAGAACATTAAATCAATAAGTGAATTTCATTCTTTCATAACATAGCGTCTAATCAGCACTCATTATTTTGTAAAACACAGCCTGTTTTAATATACGTCAAGATACACTTCACCTGTGAGTCCTGATAATTGCGTATTCAAACCCAAAAGGTTATCAAGTGTATTTATCACATTAACAGTCAATTCATTTCTTTTTGATTCACAATAATCAGTTATATCAAACTCGACAGGACACCAGCAACATTGTCCCAGGTATTTCTCATTAATACTTACTTCAACCGGACCAGAAACCTTAGAAAATCTCAATATCAGTTTTTTATACTCAGCCGGTATTTCAAACGATTGACGATAAATACCAGATCCACTCATAAATGGATAACCGTAATTCGTCCATGAATCATGACTGGTAATTCCATAATGATTTTCAATTACCCAGCCATTACTGCTTTTAGTTATGGCGAAATTACCTATAACAACAGGTGGCAACTTTAACAAACCAGAATCAAAGATATCTGCACCAGAAAATCTGGCAGAAATCCGGTTAAAACCTTTTTTTAAATTCTTGCCGATATCATACAATACAGACCGTAAACCGAAATGATAATTTTTATAAGTAAACAAAGTATTTATTTGTTCCTTATTATGTTTAAAATCGATTGATTCTTCATTAATCTTTTTGCATACCTCTGCTTTTGTACCATTAAAAAGTACTTCTATTGGTATTTCTGACATTTCCAGCTCTCTTAAGACCAAATAACAACTTGACGGTATATCCTTTACACTGAAATATGATTCATAATATCTTGAAAACCCTCCGGATCTACGACTTAATCCGAGTCGTAAATTCCAGACAGCAAGAGGTAAAGCATTAAAGGATCCTGGTTTGAACTCCCACTGATCTTTCAACATTATGCTGTAAAAATTATTTTTACGATTTGATGTTACCTTTTTACGTATTTGTTTGAAGTATCCATGCATCATATTTTTATCTGCTGAAATTATTATTTGTGTACAGAGAGGTGGCACACAAACCGGTATAATACATCTATCTTCATTTTTTTGATAGTCCTTTATTTCACAGATTTCACAATCCTTACAATTAAGTGAATAAAAAGACTTGTCATCAGGAGTTGCAAATAGTTTTACATGTTTTTTGTTTTCTGTACATGGATTGTACAGTAACCACAATTCATACTCATTACCTGTCCCGTAAGAGCAATACAGATCAGAGTCAGAACTGTCATCATGTTTATAACTTATTACTGATAAAGGTCCGAGTTCTTCTTCAAGTTCCGGCAAGGTTATCATTCTAATCTGTTTTTTTTCCCTGGCCTTTAAGGATTTTTTTACAGTTTTTGGAACTGAATCAATAAAAAGAACTCTGCCTCCATTTTTCAACAGCTTTGCAATAACAGATACAGTCTGATCAGATAAATAAGGTATGTCAGGAATCAAAAGCATCTTGTATTTTCCGTTATACCTGCCTTTCGGCAACAAAAAATCTCCACCCGGAAGAAGAGAACATCTGTCAAGCATCTGCTCGGTTACAAAATTGAAACCTGCTCCCGATTTTTTGACAACATTCAATAACTCATTGATCTCCATAAATTTTTCTGCTGAATTATCAAATCCATCTGCAGACAAAACCCATGGTACAAGAATCGCAACTGGCCGGTCCCATCTGATATCTCTTACTACAGCATTCATCCGGGAAACATAGTTACAGAATAATTTGATATACTTCCATTCCGGTGCCTGCTTTGAAAGACTGTAAAAGCTTTTCATCTGAAGATCAGAATCGATATTAAACAGGATTCCATTTATAAGAGTATGGGTTGTTTCGTAATGGATTGACTTGTCGAATTCATCCTTTAACGACTGAATTATCCCGCCCTGACATAATCGGTCACACCCCACAACATCAAGTACATTCCTCTGTTCCTGATACATAATAATATTTGATATGATATTTTTTTTAAATTGATAATTTTTCGGTTTTCTACTTGGCAATTGCAATCCTGAAACACTCTGCCATGAATTACATTCCCCTGCGATATTTTTAACAAACAACTCTTTGCCCGCATATTGTTCAGGATAAAGAATCCACTGTGTCATTCCAGTTTTGCCTGTCAGGTCATCCATCGACTTTATAATACTTTTCCTTATCATTTCATGAATGCATTCATACATCTGCATTTTAGTCATATTAGACAAATCGTAATTATCACCGAACAATACCGGAAGACATGTCAAAAGATCCTTTTTAAATTTATTTTTAAAGGCTGAAACGATACTGTCATCCCAGGGAAAAGATTTTTTTAACTGATAAATATCCGGTATTTCATTTATAAAGCCCTGAAAAACAGCAGGTATATATTTCGAATATTTTTCGTAAAAACATTCAAATACCTCTGTATATACTCGCGATACATCTGCATTTAAAATGTTTGGAATAAATTTTCCATAGCTGCTTTTTAGAAATTCTTTTTTAAATACCATTACCTGGAAGCTGCCTGAAGGCAGTTTATATTCGCAAGTAACTCCATCAGTTTTACCTTTTAATACTTTTACATTTGTTTGAACATGCTCCGGTTGACCGTCTTGAATTGCAAGAACAATATTGCAACCTGGATCCGCCCGTTCCATTCTGAATATGCACGGACCTTTCATTTCGCTGCATTGTTCAAGAATCAGATTCTTTGCCCTCATTCTTTTTAACAGAAGTGCTGAATCCCAAATTGCACTTTCCATAAAAGTATTAATCAACCGTATACTGATATTTAATTTTTGAGCTTTTTTCAGAACAAGGTCAAAAAGCTCAAAAAATTCTTCTGAAAAAAACTCAGGCGTCATACCACTTACAGGTTTAATTGCAAGGCCACCAAAGCCATAAGCGGCCAATGAAGAGATCTGATCAATTAATTCTCTCTCACTTATTTTCAGATTCCAGATCCAGATTCCCCAAGGCTGGAAATCCCGATCAGGTTTTGCCAATACTGCTTTCAAATTCTTCAAACCAATCTCCTGCTAAAGATTGAAGCATATCTGTATCAAAAACAAACCTGAAAAACGGTTTATTTTTACTTTTTTGAGATACAAACAGCCGGATATGAATCAATTTCTATATTGTACAATTGTAATGTTCGAATCCAGTATCCCGAATTATTCCTGCCCTGAACAATTTTCATAAATCATTCAAAATAAAACAGCTCAAACTTAAAAATTAAATTGTGTAATAAAGTTTGCCAAAAAATGCTTATGAGACACCTGCTGAAAACGAGCTCTAACTCCTGTAATATCAATTTGTTAAGTCAATTTGAAAAATATTTTTTTATTATTCAGGATAACCACTTTTAAACAATATTTCAGTTAGTTTTCTTAATGGTCTTCTATTTTTCTGAATATTTTCATATTTATTATTAGTTAAGGTTTTAAACCATACTGATAATAATTTTTATTAAATCCCAAATGAAAATGATTAATTTAACATTAAATCTGTGAGAACAACACCTGGCACAAAAAGGAGATTAGAGAGTGCGGGTGTCAGATCTATCTGACCACAACGATCCAGAGCAGACATGAAACATTTATGCCAATGCACACGAAAAAGACCCGCAAAGAAATTTTTACATTTTAGGTAAACCTATGAAGAGGGATTAATTACTGGAGCTGAAAAGTTCAGTTGCAGGGTCGTTTAAATCCTTTGACTTCAGTCATATGATACCTTATTTCCCTATCACAGAGTAATAGCAGAAAAAGAACTATTCATGAAAGAAGAAAAGGATTTTTTCAGCGAATCTGCCGAAATGTAACACTAATCCCTTGATTGAAGAGCACCAAGAGCAAGGCCGATCGCCCCGCGAGCATCAAATGCCTCTTTAAAAAAAGCACTTTCAACATATCCGATTTTTTTCAGATCCCAGGTTCCCGGCAGATATACAACTGTCTTTTCAGTAGCTAAAGCGATCGAAATTTCACTAAGTGTCCCATAATTTCCGGGAAATGCAATTATTACATCTGAAGAATGCACAACCAGAACATTTCTGGCTATACCCAACCCTGTAGGAATGGCAATATGAACATATGGATTTGCATCTGTTTTCTTAAGCCCCGGAAGAATCCCGATAACAGTACCATCATTATCGAAACACCCCTTACTGGCGGCCTCCATAATGCCACCAAGGCCACCACACACAAGAACTGCACCATTTTTAGCTATATGTGCACCTGTTTCGTAAGCAATCTTATAATCATCCTTATTACACTGAGAAGCACCTATTATACCGATAACAGGTTTCAAAACAGACATTCATCCTCCATCTATTCACCAATAATTTTTATCAAAACTCTCTTAGGTCGACGCCCGTCAAATTCACCATAGAATATTTGTTCCCAGGGACCAAAATCCAACCTGCCATCCGTTACAGCAACAACCACTTCTCTACCCATGATTTGTCTTTTCAGATGCGCATCTCCGTTATCTTCAGCCCCATTATGATGATACAGAGAAACGGGCATATAAGGAGCGAGTTTTTCGAGCCATGCATCAAAATCTTTAATCAATCCGGATTCATCATCATTAATATAAACGCTGGCAGTAATATGCATTGCATTTACAAGACATAATCCTTCCTTAATACCACTTTCAGTCAAAGCATCATTAACCTGATTCGTAATATTGATATAATCACGTCTTTTACTGGTATTAAAGGTTAGAACTTTTCTGAAAGATTTCATAATTTCATCTCGTTTGTCTTTTCTTCAAGTTCTGTGCGTCTTTTTTCAAATCCCGCTTTTCCCAATAAAGCAAACATATTCTTCTTATATGCTTCAACACCCGGTTGATCAAATGGATTAACGCGCAGTAAATATCCGCTAATTGCAATTGCTTTTTCGAAAAAATAGAACAGTTGCCCCAATGTATCGGCACACCGATCTTCCAGTTCAATTGTAGATACCGGAACACCGCCATCAAGATGCGCAAGAAGGGTTCCACGGTAAGCATTAATATTTATTTCTTCAAAACTTTTTCCTGCAAGGTAATTCAATTCATCACTGTCATCATCAAATTTCGGTATACAAAGAGTACGTGAAGTCTTTTTTAAAACCATGAAAGTTTCAAAAACATTACGAACTCCCTCCTGCATCCATTGGCCGAGTGAATGAAGATCTGTAGTATAATCCAGTGCTGCAGGAAATATTCCTGTTCCGTTTTTACCTTCACTTTCACCAGCAAGCTGCTTCCACCATTCACTTATAAAATGAATCTGAGGCGCAAAAGCAGCCATTACCTCATTAGTATATCCTTTTCTAAAAAGAATGTTCCTTACAGCAGCATAATGACCAGAAAGATTATTCTCAAAATTATCTCCACAGCAAAAACTCATTGCTGTTTTTGCACCCTCAAGCAACTTGCCTATATCAATTCCAGCAGCAGCAATTGGAAACAAACCCACCGGAGTTAATACAGAAAATCTTCCACCTACATCTGAAGGGATATCAAAAGTTGTATAACCTTCCTCGTCAGCAAGCTTTCGTAATGCCCCTTTTGAGGGATCTGTAGTAGCAATTATTCTGGAAGCAGCCTCTTTTCTGCCATACCGGTTTTCCATCCATTGCCGGATAACCCTGAATGCGATACCAGGTTCTGTGGTAGTTCCACTTTTAGAAATGACATTTACAGAAATCCTTTGGTCTTTAACCAGATCAAGAAGATCAGCAATGTAGTCGGAATTTATAGAATGACCACAAAAAAGAACCCTGGGCTTTCTGGTATCTTCAAAGGTTGAGGACATATACTCAATTGCAGCACGAGCCCCCAGATATGATCCTCCTATGCCGATACAAATCAGCACATCTGTTTTCGACCTGATCTCCTCTGCTTTTTGATTTATAACTTCGACATTTTTTTTCATAGTTCGTGGGAGCTCAATCCAACCCAGAAAATCGCTACCAGGTCCACTGCGATCCTTAAGCATTTTTTCTGCTGATGCTATTGAATTATTATATAGTTCGATTTCCTCTCTTGAAACAAACTCACCTGAAAACTGATCATTATAAAAAATTTTCGGAGTTGACATAATCTACCTTTTGTTTAAAATTTTTAATAATAGTCTATAGTATTTTCGCCATCAGCTTTTGTTTTAACTTATATCAAATAGAGTTGAGGAGGTAATATTTTTTTACAGAAATCGTTGGACCATACTTTTTTCTCTAACAGCCGGTCTTGATATCGACATCATAATAACACCACTTTTGAAAATAGTTACAGTGCCGGTAGACTCCGATATTGTGATTGCCAAAGCATTAGTGCAAACTGTAATCCCCGCTGCTGCTGCGTGTCTGGCACCGAAACCACCAGGCAGTGGTGGTAATTCTTCCGTTGGCGCTGGCCGCAAATAGCTTCCGGCAGATAACACAATACCGTCTCCTGTAATTATAAACGCCCCATCAATACTCGCGAACTCTTTAATTGTCTCAACCAGACCCGGATCAAGAATATTTCGTTCTGCTTCACTATATCCTCTGAAAGGATTGATAATGAGCTGGCGTACATACGCGTTTACTGTATTAGTATCACCAACCACGAAAATGGTACCTATTGGTTTTCCTTCCCTTCCTTCAACAGCGATTTCACCAGCAAGACCAACTATTCTTTCAAGAACCTCTGGTTTTACATCAGGAGGAAGAATATTTTGTGCCGTTGAAAAGAAAAACTCGTACTCCATTGCAATGTCAATAGCTACAATGGTATCAAATACTCCATTTTTTGAATTTCCCGACAAACATACGACTCGATCCTCTCTTCCAAGTAAATTCCTTGACAAGGCCAATAAGATCCCGATTTTCATCTGTCCTGTCCTTGAAGCCGGTATTGAAGGAGCCTGAAGCAATCCAGCCACTTTTTTTTCACTAACAAGGTCGAAACGGGTTTTATTACTTGTAACAAGAATCAACTTTGGTTTTAATTTGAACTGTTCTAAAAAATCATTTTCCCGAACCGTATCAGCAAATACCATTATTGCACTGGCTTTGACATCTCTGGCCAGACTGATTGTAGAATTTATTAATGGATTAATATTCTTCTTTGTAGTAGTTTTTTGTGATTTTTCTTCATAAACACCTTTTTTTAATGAGGCAATAATATTTTTAATCCCTACACGTTCTTCATATGACAATATCTGCTCCCTGACAGCATCAGATTTGAAAAAAGCAGCCAGTTCTGAAAGGATCTGTATTTGACGATTATTATCTGCATCATCTCTTGCAACCAGCAGGACAATAACATGGGCCAAGGCACCCCTGGCAGCATCATATTTGATACCAGCCATACTACGCCCTACAACTATGGCAAACTCCTCCTTTATCGGGCCTCTTGCCTGAGGAAGAGCAAGTCCCTGTCCGATAAATGTTGATGCAGATTCTTCTCTTTTTAGTATTTCATCAATTATGGTTTTCTGTTTTTTTACATCCAATGCTTTACACAAAAGCAAAGACAATTCACGGATCGCTTCAACTTTCTCTTCCGCTTTAAGCTCAACAACTGTTGGCATTACCAGATACTGTTCAAAAGACAATGCTACCTCCAGTTCTCACCAATTACAGCAGCAAAATAATTAATTATATCATTATTCTTTATATATATGATATCATTATTTATGGTAATCGCATTTAATTTTAAAAGCTGCGAAATCCCCGATTCAACCAATTGAGTTGCAGATACTTTTTTTAACATTTCGATATTTCTATTTTCACTGCTCAAAAAATGCAAAAGTGAAGGTACATTTTCAGATATCTGGTTTATTGATACCTTTAATTTTCCTTTTATCAAAACCGCCACAATATGTATCGGCAAAGTACAAAAAAGTGAAAGAAAATTTTTATGAATCACTTCACCAGCTTTTTGCATTGAAACCCGATGTGCCGAAAACTCATCCCTGGCATTCGGGATATGGTTTTTTTCAATGTCAACGATAGATCTTACAGAAACCGTTTCTTTAAAATCCACATAGACATCCCCAAATTTTTTTCCAGTATATCTGGAAAAAAGCATCGGAAGAAATGCCATAATATCAGCTCCAAAATAATATCCATTTCCAATGATACGCTTAAATATGTTATTACTTCTTCTCCTTAAGCTTTTTCCTTTTTGTAACAGGCCAAACCACGGAAGATCCGGAGGAAACTCATATGAAATAGATGCTATCAACAAATTTACATCATCAGAAAGATTCTTTGCCTGACAAAGAATTGCAGCTCCAAGAACTCCACTCTTAATTTCCATAGCTTTTCCTGAATAACTCCTCCCACCTTCAGGAAAAACAATAACCGGTTCCCGGTTTTCCAGCATTGTAATTACATTCCTGCATAAATTACGAACATAATTACGTTCAAATCCATTATCCCTTTCCACAGTAAAAGCGCCCAGCGATTTGAACCATGGACCGATTACAGGTAAACCTGTCAGATTGTCACCGGCAGCAAATCTAAGATTTTTAAAACCCATCTTGTGCAGGAGTATTCCTATCAGAATATAATCAATATGACTCCTGTGAGTACTGATAACCATTAAAGGCCGTTTCTGGATTTTTGATGCATCCAGATATGGACCTCGAATATGAATATTACTGAAATTAGATTTAAAAAAATTATCAACGCTGTTATGAACACCGCAGACAACATCATGGTATGAACTCATGCACCAAACCTGCCATGACAAATAATACTAAGACAATTTATTAAAAATAGGATTTGTTACATCTAAAACCAAGTAATACCTATAACCGGATAATTAATTTAATCCTCGTACATTGAGCAAATTCGATATTCAACCGGGAAAAATTTGTATATAAAACCAACAACAAGAAATATGCTGCAAACTCTTGGGGATCAAAATGCTTCAGAATTAAAATACATGATCATTACGTAAAATAATTTCATGTAGTATTACTCTCTATATTCTTCAAAAAGCAAATATTATCACCAGACAGGTCAAATGATACAAAAACATTCTCCGATCGTGATAGCCATCAATTCATCTGTATTTGAAGTTACAAGCTCAAACAAGCAGTTTATCAAATCAGATAAAATTCTATATGGTAAGTTCATAATTTTTTTAGGGTGGGGAATATTATAGATTTTAAACGTAGCGGGTATACTATTTCCACTTATGGCACACATTTTTTTGCAACAGTAACCTAAACAGATTAAACCAAAAATGCTAAATTGAATAATCAATTATTCAATTTAGCTATTCAGTTCTTTTACACAAATCTGCATACCCTTCTCTCCCATCGTTACACCTAGATACCCGAAAGACCAGATAAGGAAAGGGGGTATTTGGCCAAAATCTATTAAACTTTTAACTTTTCAGGCTACATCTTCAACGATTTCGCCATTGTTCTTTTCATCTTTATCTCTGTTTATTTCGAAACTTTCACCTTCACTTTTCATCTGTTCAATAAGATCTTCCCTTCCGATCAATTGTAAATGACGAACTCTTTTGTATTCATTACGGTGTTCCGGACAGTATTTTGGATAAATATACTGGCGAGGATATATTTTGACTTCAAACTGATGATCACACCCTTCAAGTGCACAATTCATTACCATGGTAACAACTTCAGTATAATTATGCTTGAATGTCTGATTTTTGATGTTTACATCTTCAGGCTTTGTCCTTTTTCGAATACGATACCTGTCCTGTCGATGCTCCGGACAATATTTCGAAATATGGATTCCAAAAAAAATTTTTCCACAACCGGGATACTGACATTTTTTCTCCCGAAGCTTCTGACGTCTTCGTGACTTTGGTAATTGCATATAAGGATATCCTCCACCACTGAAAAAGGAATAAATGTTGAGGGTTGATAATTAATTGCTGGATTATTTTTATTTTTCATCAGGCGTTTATAATATATCGATAATTACTAAAAAAAGCAACTTATTAATGAATAATATTTTTGGCACATATTATCTTTCGTCCATTTTGTAAATTTGTAATGGCTTATTTTTCAATAAGTTATCATGTCTATTGACATCAATTGAAGAGAAACGTATTTTGGCACTTCAGACTTTGCAATTGGAACTACCGTTTTGTCAAAAGCTCTTTCATTCCGGATGTCACTGCCGAAACTCAGCAATCTGTAAAAAAACTAATCTCATATCTATTTCAAAAGAATCATTCAACATTATGTACCTTATCACTCCCAGATACTATAATTATATTTAAGAGTATTACTGAAATACCGATTACGAACGCTTTCGATCAATATTTACAATTCTTTAACGGTTATAATGAAGTCTCAATCCGATATGGTCTCGATACCACAAAAAATTATTACAATTCCTCCTGTTCTTGATCGCAACTGGGTAGAACAATCCAATTCACTTTTATACGAGAAGAACAGGAATCTTATTCTTGACCTTTCCCAAACAGTAAGAATAGACTCGGCCGGATTATGCTTTATAAAGCTTCTGCACTTGCAATGTAAAAACTCGGGCAAAAAACTGATTCTTCGCAATATTTCATCAGATCATCTTAATCTTCTAAAAACCTGTAATTTTTCACCTCAAGATAAAAAATCACCCGATTCTTTTAAAAACAACTTTATTGTAAATACAGGTGATACCCTTATAAAATTTATGAATAATTCTATTCATGCCCTTTCAGTTTTAACCGAGATGCTATACTGGGGCACATTTGGCCTGTTAAAAAAACAGGATTTTAAACGAGGAGCTCTTGGTGAACAGATGTATCAGTTGGGATACAAAGCATTTGGAATTGTAACATTATTGTCATTTCTAATCGGAATTGTGCTGTCCTTACAATCTGCAATACAGTTAAGGAATTTTGGTGCTGGTATATTTCTGGCACCTCTGATAGGTATTACAATGGTTCGTGAAATGGGACCGCTTCTGACCGCAATCATTCTTGCAGGTCGAACAGGAAGTGCTACAACTGCAGAAATTGCAACCATGGGAGTTGGTGAAGAGCTTGATGCACTCCAGACAATGGGTATTAACCCTATCCAGTTTGCTGTTGTTCCTAAATTCTGGGCAATATCCATTACTATGCCAATCCTTTCAATTCTGGCTACAGCAGCCGGTATTCTGGGAGGATTCCTTGTTGCGATTATATACCTTGACCTCTCATCATCCATTTTCTGGGGAGAACTCAGCAAGCATCTGCATTTAAGGGATCTTAATGCAGGATTTATTAAATCAGTAGTTTTTTCGTGGTTAATAGTATGGATTGGTTCATATTACGGCCTTAGAGTCAAAGGTGGTGCAGAGGCTGTTGGACGGGAAACTACTGCCAGCGTTGTTACAGGTATTTTTATCATTATTCTGGCTGATGCAATTTTCTCATTTATTTTGTAAGGTTTTATTGTGCTGAATCCTTTAAAAAAAGATATTGTCAGAATTAATAATCTGGTAGTCAAATATGGTGAAAATACCATTCTTAATGATATTTCAACCCATTTTTATTCATCAGAAATAAGGGTGATTCTAGGAACATCAGGATGTGGAAAAACAACTCTTCTTAAATCAATTATTGGATTACTGAAACCCTTTTCTGGAACAGTTTATATAGAAAATACACAAATTAAAGATCAGGATGATCCTGAAACGGTTAAGATTTTGAAAAAAATCGGAGTTCTTTTTCAAAACGGCGCATTGCTTGGTTCAATGACAGTTGAAGAAAATGTAGCATTACCTCTTCAAATGCATACAAATCTGCCTGATTCCGTTATTAAAGAGATCGTCCAATTAAAACTGGCCCAGGTAGATCTTCCAAATGCTGCTAACCTGTACCCCGGAGAACTTTCTGGTGGAATGAAAAAACGAGCAGCTCTTGCACGCGCTCTTGCCCTTGATCCTCCTTTACTGTTTTGCGATGAACCATCAGCCGGACTGGATCCGGTAACTTCTGCAGGACTGGATGAATTACTCCTCAAGATTCGAAAAACTCTTGGAATTACAATAATTGTTGTTACACATGAACTGTTATCTATAGAAAAGATCGCAGATAATATCACATTTTTAAGCAAAGGTGCTCTGTTGTTTGATGGCCCGCTCAAAGATGCACTTGCTCTTGAAAGAGGGCCTATTGTCGACTTTTTTAAAAGACACGAACCAAATAATAAATTTCATCAATCCAATACCACCGACTTTTTTGTGGAGAACATTAAATGAGTATATCACGATCTCAACGTGCACGACTTGGAGTGTTTGTAATTGCAGGTATAGTTCTTCTGGCTGTTTTTACAGCAATTCCACTGGGATTAAAATTAACCGACAGATATAATAGCTATATCGCTTTCTTTGAAGGTGAATCATTAAGCGGCCTTGAACAGGGTGCAGTAGTAAAATTTAACGGAGTACCAATTGGAAAAGTTGAAAAAATCTCATATTCGCCATCCGACCTTTCAAGAGTACGCGTAGAATTCAGAATTCAGGAAGACTTTCCCATGAAAGTTGATATGGTTGCCACAAGCGGTTCAATGGGTATTACAGGACTTAAGTATGTCGAAATAACAGGCGGGAGCAACGAGTCGGAACTTTTAAAACCTGGTTCTGAAATACCTACACGCATTTCCACATTTTCTTCTATTACCGGAAAAGCAGAATCAATAGTTGCAAAAATAGAACTTTTACTTAATCATCTCAATCAGATCTCAAATCCTGACAGTTTACGCAATATAAAAACGATTCTGGATAATGTAGCAGATATAACTTTTAACGTAAATGGATTTGTGAAAGAATCAGCTCCACAAATTAATGGAATAGCCTCCTCATCACAAAACATATTGACAAAGATTGACAATATTGCTTCAGATGTTAAACTTTTAACAGGATCATTCAGCAGCACGATTTCTGCCGATCGCATAAATTCTACATTCAATGAGATTGATTCAACCGTACTTTCTTTGAAAAATCTGTCTATAGACCTGTCTTTAATGATACGACAAAGCAGAGAAGATTTTATTGTAGGAATGGAAAATATCAGGGAAGCAACTGAAAATGCAAATCAGTTAACCAAAATTCTGGCAGAAAATCCTTCATTGCTGCTAAGAGGTGAATCGCAAAAACGAAGGGAAATCCGATGAAAAAACGGATCGTCTGGCTGCTTCTGTTCAACTTGATGGCTGCTGTTATAATCACAATTTCAGGTTGTGGGAAAGTCCCAGTCAAGGAGTATTACATTCTAAACTACTTGCCAAATACAGATAAAAACAAGGTGCAACAAAAGCCATATCAAGTCACGATCAGATTGAAAGAGTTTGATATTGAAGAAGCTTACAACCGGCCTCAAATTGTATACCGGCAAAGCCCGTTTCAACTCAGATATTATATATACCGTGTCTGGGCTGTTAAACCAACCAGAATGATAACTGATCTGGTTTATAAACACCTCAGTTCTGCAAATCTTGTAAGCAGTATTATCAGAAGATTTGATGAAGGTCCCAGGCCTGATTATGAATTGTCTGGCATGATTGAAGCCCTGGAAGAATATGACAGCGATGAATTATGGTTCGCGCATCTGGCATTCAGACTCAGGCTTGTACGATTAAATGATGGCAAAACAGTTTATACCCGCCGCTTTGACCATCGGAAACGGGTTTTCCAACAAGAACCAGAGTACGTAATCCGTGAGATGTCCTCATTAATGGAATATTCAATGGCACAGGCAATCAATGATATAGATGTCAGGCTTGCTGAAGAACTTGGTTACAACAGGTTACAAATTACTCCTCAAACCGAACCATCAACAGAAGATACCTCAATAATCGAGGATGAATAACTATGACACCAATTTTATCTCTTCTTTTCATTAGCTTTTTATTTATCGTCTCTTTTGGTGAATTGCCCCCGGAATTACCCGGGGAAGAGATAAAACAGGAAGATATTAACTGGTTGCTTCCAAATGATTCTATTCCCTTAACAGAAAAAACTGTAAAAAAACCTCTTACCTGGTATGATAAAGCTGCAAAAACATGGCTTGCACCTCCTCTGTCGGAACAGATGGCTTCAGACAGAACAAACATTCCAATAGGTAAAGGTGCTGTTTTTATTCCCAGATTCTCTGATCCGGAAAATGAACCTGATATTGAAATTGTCGGTCCTGATGGATCAATTTTGACCACTGGCAAATCAGGTTCCTCCATACCACTTGAACCGGGCAATTATCATATTATTCTTGGAAACGGAACACACAGGCAAAGAATCACTCGTCAAATCGAAGTCATTGAATCCAAAACAGTTCCTGTTCTTCCCGATTGGTCCGGATTGCGTATTGAAACAGTAGACACAACAGCAACATCTTTCAGAGGTGAATATGAGCTGGTACGAATCGATAAATTTCAACCTTTTGGAAGGGAGTTCGGTGCAGATCCCGTGTTGGGAGAATCTGTTAAAACATGGATACTTAAACCTGGCACTTATAAAATACTTGGAAGAGGTGAAGGTTATAATACTATGGTTAATTTCATTACAGTGCGTCTGCTTCCAGGTGAGTTGGTAAATTTAACTCTTGTACAACGTCCTGAAGATGGAATTATACTGGGTGGTGGAAATATAAATTTAACAACAGGAACCAACCTTACTTCAAACTGGAAATACGGCGCAAACATCGGTGGTACGATACAATTTAACGGAGAGATTGACAAGAGAGAGGAACATGGCAGTTCGATATCATCAATCCTGAGTTTCAGGGCAAATTTATGGGTAACTTACAATAAAGAACCTTATGAATGGTCTTCATATTTACGTCTTGACCAGGGGTTTAATCTTTCTGAAAGAAATTTTACCGATATATCAAGTGGTGCAGATGATTTCAGAATTTCTACTCTTTTTATATGGAGATTTCTACCATGGTTTGGTCCTTACGGCCGTGTTGAAATGAACACGAATTTATTACCAAGACGAATCAGGCGTGACAATTTTAATGAATTCTGCATAATAAATAAAGATTCAAGCATTAACCTGGACTGTTTCGATTCCACATCATCAGTTACAATAGGCCCTTCCTTTTCTCCTTTCATTGTCGAAGCTGGAGCTGGAACAAATCTTGATCTTCTTAGCACCAGTTTTGTGGACCTTAAGTTCAGAGCCGGAACAGGAGCTTCATATAGTAAATTCTCAAACAATTACAGAAGTATTAATCTACAATCAACAGATACTGCCCAAATTGATGAATCAATTGACTATAACCGCCTTAACAACAGTTTAATCCTTACACCTGAAAACAAAACAAGTGTTTTCGAATTCGGTCCACAAGCATCAATGAGTACAAGTATCCGAATCGGGAGGCTGGGAACTGCAGGTGCTGAATTGAAAGTTTTCGCACCGATTGTACCAGAAATGCGATTTACACGTCCCGATTATGAGCTGATAACAACCTTAAGCTGGCATCTTACAAGTGCAATCACACTGGACTATGATTTTAATTACCAGTTGAAACAACCCGATGACAAAGATGCTCAAATTGAAAAAAGTATCCATAGAATCTGGTTAAGGTTTTCATATGCCAGCAGATAATTAAAGATACGCGTAATCTAACACAACACTATGGTAAAAATTTTTCAGTTAATAATGTCCCGTGATGATCTTCCATATATTCTTGAATATTCAGCCAATTTTTGCATCTGATTATGACTCAGCTGTTCTTGTGATACTCTCCATTCCCAATTTCCATGAGGTACAGCAGGCTGATTCATCCTGCTGGCTGAATCAAGCATGAGTATATCCTGAAGCGGGATAATTGCTATATCAGCAACTGAACTTTGTGCAAGCCGAATCAATTCCCACACGACCACTTCATCTGAACATGGACCACCAATATACTGATACAAACGTTCGATTTCATCTTTACCGGCTTCATTCTTGAACCATCCAAGCGTAGTATTATTATCGTGTGTTCCTGTATATACTACACAATTGCGTTCATAGTTATGAGGCAAATAAGGGTTTTCCGGATTATCTTCACCAAACGCAAAATGCAGCACTTTCATTCCTGGTAATCCATAATGCGATTTAACTTCAACCACATCGGGAGTAATAATACCCAGATCTTCAGCAATAACAGGAAATCCAGGGAAATATTTGATCATTGTATCAATAAAATTCTTTACCGGAACATCATTCCATTTACCATTAATGGCAGTCTTTTCTCCTGCAGGAATTTCCCAATACTGAACCAAACCTCTGAAATGATCAATTCTCACAATATCAAATCTCGAAAGCATTATGTTCATTCGCTGAACCCACCACTTGAAATCTGTTTTAAGCAAGGCATCCCATGAATAAACCGGATTATTCCAGAGCTGGCCAGTTGAACTAAAGTAATCCGGGGGAACACCTGAAACACCACTGGGCTCTCCATCTTCATTTAATTTGAACAGGTTTCGATTAACCCATACATCAGAACTCTCAAAACTGACATAAATTGGAATATCTCCTATGACAGTTATTCCTTTACTCATACAATACTGTTTCAGTTTTATCCACTGTTTAAAGAAGATATACTGCAGGAATTTTTCCTGTCTCAGTGCATCTGCTTCTACAGATGCAATAGTGGTAAGTTCAGTTACATCCCGACTTTTCAGCATCATGGGCCATTTATTCCAGGCCAAAGTTCCCAGGCGTTTTCCTATTACCATGAACAATGCGTAATCATTGAGCCAAAATGATTGTTGGGAACAAAAATTTTCATAAAGTTCATCTGTTCCTGAACCAATCCAGTTTTTGTAAGCTTTATCCAGAACAGAATATTTGTATTGACGAACAGCATTATAATCGACTCTGTTTGCCGGAAATTTTATATTATGTCTAATATCTTGCTTGCTTATTAATCCATCATCAACCAACGAATGTAAACTGATTAAAAGAGGATTACCTGCAAAAGCCGAGCTGCTGAAATAAGGTGATTCCCCATTATCTGCATTACTTGGATTAAGCGGAAGCACCTGCCAGTATTTTTGACCTGAATTACAAAGCATGTCAACAAAGTGATATGCATTTAACCCCAAATCCCCAACCCCCTCATTTGAGGGCAGGGATGTTATATGTAACAGAATGCCACTACCACGATCAAACATAAAAAATATCCTCTTTCCCTAATTCAAATTAAGTTTCTCTGCAATATTGTTATCCAGGGCTGTTTTTACAGCCCTCGCTGCAATAATTAAGTTGTCTGCTGGATTTTCAAGTTCTGTTTCCAGATCTGTCAATCCCTGTTCCAGAAAATAATTCCTCAGCAAACCGGGAATTTTAGTCAAATCAAATGGTTGCCTTGACTCCAACGAAAATGTTGTATCATATGCCTTGAGAAAGACTGTAACTGCCTGTAAAAACCATATATCTGCCCATTTTTCGAGAGATTTGACAGAAGTAGATGATACTGCAAGCGATTGATATAAAGCTGTTGCTACAGCCTTGTGAAAAGAGTTGACTATTCCAGCCACATCCCTTAAAGGAGAACGCTTCAGGCGACGTTCGCTCAATGCTGACCCTGAAGGACCTCTGAAATCTTTTATCACAAAATCATTACCTATGTTCAGGAATTGATTCAGATGACAATTACCATGTATCCGCGTTTTTAAAATAGACAGATCCATATTGAGAATCGTTCCAAAAATATCAAGTATTCTTTGTTCATTTGAAATTACTGGTTTTGCATATTCAGACAAGTGCAATGGTAATTGATTAATCTGTCTTCGAAAACTGGAAATAACTCTGCGTGCTTTGGTTCTCATAGACTGGTAAAGCGATCTCTGATATAATCTTGTAAACGCTTCCGGTTCAAAATCCGTATTATCATCAACCAGAAGAAAAGCAAAGTGCATCTTTGCTGTCTTTATACCGATTTTTTGAACCATATCTGTAAAGGCACCTAATGCAATTGATGAAGAATTTTTTGTTGTAAACAATCCGTTCAACTCATTTACATCATTACCACTGTTCTCATTCAAACCTTTTGACAATATTTCTTCCAGAAACTTGATAGCTGAATCCAGTGCAAGATTCCATGCTGTTCCGGTATTTTTGACAAAAGAATTCATGACACCCAGAACACTGATTTGAGCCCCCTTGCGATACTGAACGGCGCCCATAAAAAGAGGTGACGGGGTTAAGACTGCCTGTTCAGAAAGAAACTGCCCCACTTCGACATCAGTCCTTATTCCTTCTTCAAGTCTGCGATATAACCGAAAATGAAAATCTGTCCCATACTGAAATGATGTACTCAATGCTCCTGATTTGAGAATATTTACTCCAAACGGTACAAACTTTCTGAGGCCACGTGGAAGCATTACCCCGGAATAACCTTCTATTACTCCCTGGTGGCCATTTAATTTACGAGGAGTAGACATTAATTTCAAAAACGCAGTATGCAGTTTACTACTGAAAGCACAGTCATATAAAAATCCTTCCACAGTACCAGTTAACCTCGCCATAATCATACCCGTATTTCCCCGTACAGCTTCTTTTATCATTTCGCACGAACAAACTGACAGAGGAAGCATTACAGTATCGGATATCCCCTGTATATATGTAATACTGATAATCAGAATCACGATGTCGGTTTCACCATTTATTTTAATCAAATCCAGAATACGGGTTTCCTTGACAGGAAGTTTTCTGCACCCGGCCGTTTTCCTTACCTGAAGAAAACCCGGGAGAATGTGTTCTTCTATCATATCTCTGTTTGTACCTTCAAAAAGACCTGTCCATACATTATTAACACACAATTCCGGTATTTCGAAACTGGTTCGATGACTTTCAAGGCTTTCTACTTTTTCCAGGTAAAGCCAAAAATAATCATGAAAACCCATTGTAAGTATGTATGGTGTTTCCTGAATCTGGGGGAAATGATTATCACTGAATATATCCTTGGGTATGTATCCTGCATATTTTGACAAATCAAGAGAAACCGACTGCGAAAACCTTGACAGATTAACAGCAATCAGAATTATCTCATCCCCATAATTTCTTACAAATGTCAAAATACTTGCATTATCAGATTTTATAAATTCCAGATCTCCTCTTGCAAACGCCTTATATTTCTTTCTCATTGCGATTATTCGTTTCATCCACCATAGCATTGAAGACGTATTTTGCTGTTGAGTTTCTACATTTAATGCTTCAAAATGGTATTCAGAATCTATAATAACCGGCAAAAAAAGTTTATGAGGATTTGCTGTTGAAAAACCGGCATTTCGATCAGCATTCCACTGCATCGGTGTACGAACACCGTTTCTGTCTCCTAAATAGTGATTATCTCCCATTCCTATTTCATCACCATAATAAATGATTGGCGTTCCAGGAAGAGATAAAAGTAAAATATTCATAATTTCCATTCGCCTTCGACTATTACGCAACAAAGGCGCTAAACGCCGCCTGATACCCAGATTTATTCGTGCACTCTGATCATGAGCATAATATCGATACATGTAATCCCGCTCTTCATCGGTAACCATCTCAAGCGTAAGCTCATCATGATTTCTAAGAAAAATAGCCCATTGACAGCTATCTGGTATTTGCGGTGTCTGCTCCAGAATGTCAACCAATGGAAACCAGTCTTCCATCTGAAGTGCCATAAACATTCGCGGCATTAAAGGAAAATGAAAAGCCATGTGACAAATATTGCCACTACCAAAATATGCAGTTGAATCTTCAGGCCACTGATTGGCTTCTGCCAACAGTATCCTGTTTTCATAATTTTCATCAATATAAGACCTGAGTTTTCGAAGAAAATTGTAGGTTTCAGGGAGATTCTCACACATTGTCCCTTCTTTTTCATACAGGTACGGTACAGCATCAAGCCGCATACCATCAACTCCCATTCCCATCCAGAAATCAATTATACTGAATATTTCCCGATGAACAAGCGGGTTTTCAAAATTAAGATCTGGTTGATGAGAATAAAACCTATGCCAGTAGTAAGCTTTGGCAACAGGATCCCACGTCCAGTTTGAAGACTCAAAATCCTTAAAAATTATTCTGGCCTTTTTATACCGATCGGGTGTATCACTCCATACATAATAATCCCGCTCTGGTGAGCCCGGTGAAGAACGTTTTGCACGCTTGAACCAAAGATGCTGATCTGAAGTATGATTTATGACAAGCTCTGTAATAATCTTCAAACCTCTTTTGTGTGCTTCTCTTAAAAATTGCCTGAAATCTTTCAATGTTCCATACGAAGGATGTATACCCATATAATCGCTGATATCATATCCGTCATCCCGAAGCGGAGAAAGGTAAAAAGGAAGAAGCCAAACAGCTGTTACGCCTAAATCTTCTAAATATCCCAATTGCTGTGTCAAACCAGGAAAATCACCAATACCATCACCATTACTGTCTTTAAATGATTTTACATTTAACTGATAAATCAGTGCATCTTTATACCAGAGAATATCACTTTTCAGGCGACTCTTTTCTATCATCCGGATTCCTTCTTATTACTGAAAATTGCATCGGCTTGTATATCAAATTATTACGAAGAACAAATATAAAATCTGATTCCCATCTTCAAAATGAAATTAAATAATCACATGATTATAGATACTTTAATATAAGTATGATTTTCTTTCAAACAATTTCTGCCTGAATAACTGCCACTATTTGGGCAATCCCGCTTCGTTCATAACATCTGTATGTCGTCAACCATTTACATGCCAGATAAAGATCTGGTATAAAAGAATCGTTACTGTTACGACCTGCTAAAGACACTGATATCAGAATTCCCAGTTAAAATTACAACACAGCTTTAACCTAAATCAGACGATTCCCTTACGCGATCTGCTTCACGCGCATTGCGGCAGAAAGGGTTTATGACTGCTTGGCCTGTATCACCACGTTTATAAGACCCTCCAGCCATAAAACCCATTCTGAACAATAACGTTATGCAGCTCATCGGAAATTATTCGTCTCCATTCAGGTACAATTAAACCTTATACATAAAATTTTTCAGCTTTTTTAAACGAATGTGATCTACGTCACATTCATAGAACCCAAAATGATGTAACTTATTATCGAATAGAATGTGTGTGCGCTTTCTTTTCACTCAATGGTAGAAAAACAGGAGTGCTTAAGCACTCCTGTTACTTAAAACCCAAACAGTAACGATTTCTATATTTTACCTTTGCTCAATTTTGATTATATCCAATATTATGAAGATGAAACACACTTTGGTTGCAGAATACAGTTGTCAAATTGCACTTATGATCCAACATCCACGTTTTTATCAGTTCTGTATAATGGAATACAAAAATACGGATAAACTCACTGATATCTTATCAGAAAAATCAGATTAAAGCATTAGTAAACTTAATTGGAAAATCTAACATATAAATGCCAGATGATTAATTTAATGGCTGTATTCAGATTTGTCGGCGAATAAATTGCAAAAGTGAACACTAAACTGCAGAATAAATTTCAGGTCATTGTCGGTCGCTTTTGCCACACAGGCTATCCAGCAGTGCTGCCATGATACGGTTATCATACCAAATCAAGGTACCGATCAGATAGGACCTGTACCAAAACAATTACCAGGTTAATTCGGGACATACAATGTGGAAAAGAAACTTACAAGTTCCTTGATACCCAGGCGACTGCGAAAAATAACTTCGCCCCGATAACATGTCGTGGAGTTCAACCACCCCCAAAAGAGATACTAACGTTTTATCAAATAAACTGAAAAGTCAACATTCAGTCACAAATAAAGTCTGAAAGCTTTTTCACTGATTTATTCTGCTCAGATTTGACTGGTATTCATTTTTCAGTTACTTTTACAGCATCGAAATCCCGTTTGCGGTTTAGCTCCCCCCCCTACTCCCGGAGATACTGTCTGACACTTTGAATATGGACCACCCATGAGCACGGGTTCACCTTTTGAATCAGACACCCACTCAAAAATATTGCCTACCATATCATAACCGCCGAATTTGCTTACACAATTAACTCTGCTTCCAGAAGCTTCAAGCAGGGAAGCACCGTTTCGGTTACATTTATGCTCATCCATATTCCAGCCATAAGAATAGGTATACCCTTCCATACCACTGCATGCCCATTGCCATTCTTCAACTGTACAGATCCGTTTACCCTGTTTTTCGCACAATTCTTTTGCCTGCTGATAAGATACAGAACCTTTAACCATCTCACCTTTGCGATTAGGATATTCATAACGATCTACACATACCTTGAAGAAAGGTCTTCCTGTTTTCCCAGGAGGCATGTCAACCAAAAACATATCGTCAGGACAAAACAGAGATTTTGCATATTTTTTAATTGGTTCTTCGAAGCCTTGTGTTGAGTGTTTAATAACTCTGGTAATTTGTGACCGGTTAAATACTTCCTCTTCGCCACTGCGATTTTTAAAAAACACTTCGTCACCTTGCTCTTTAACAATTATTCCTTCAACGATCTTATCTTTTAGGTCCTCACCTTGTTCATCAGTTTCAGTAACTTTTAAATGCAATGTATCGAAAGGTCCCTGATGTTGATTTTTACTCTGTTCACCAGATCGTTTTATTAGTTCTATCTGACTTATAACAGATCGCTGAATCGGAATAACAGATCCTTCGATATCAAGATTGAGTTCCATATTATTTATTTTGACCAGTTTTCCCTTAAAAATCGAGCCGTTTGTGATAGTTACTTCCACGAATGTTTTGTTTACCTGTATTCCCTGCAACTCTTCAAAAGAGATAGTTTCAACTTCAGCAACTTCTTTTTCTGGTTTTGTTTTTTTCATTGCCTTTTTTGGAGCAGGTTCTTTTAATTCATAACTATATATGATTGAATGGTTGAAAGTATATGGTTTTCCCTCAATTGTTTCCAGTATCAAAGAGGTATCATCCAGAAATTCTATAATCCCGGTTAACTCATCGCCTGTTATCAATTTCATTCTGTATTTTGCTTTAAACTGGATTTCAGAAAATTTCTGACCACTTTCAATAGTTATAGCAGGTGCAGCAAAATTCAATTTTTCTGAAGATTCCAATAATTGAGTTCCTTCTTCATTCCACCATGAAACCCAATCTTCTTTTGCATTACCAAATGTTTCCCCTGTTATCCGGGATAAAGCACACGAACCTATATTCAGAGTAAAAGTGATTATAACATTTTTCGGATCACGGATTCCAGATCGACCACCTTCAAGCGGTATTTCCTGAAACCTGGTTTCAACAAACTGTTCACATAAAGACATTGAATTATATTCAAGGAAAGGAGATGAAAGAATAAACTTGTTTTTTTCGTTCGTTATGTAAGTCTGAAGCCAGTCGTCGTAAGAACCTTCTCCTGAATATTTTACGTTTCTTACTTCTGCGACATGAATCGCTTTAGGAAACTTTTCCAGAAGGACAGGCACAGAAGCTGAAGCCGCAACGCCAATTGTTCCTAATTTAATCGCTGCATTGTAAGAACCGGAAACCACTTCTATCGATTCTTGTGATGGCAGTTGCTGCCCACTTCGCGTAAAGTATGAATATGCTTCGGGTGAATAATAAACAGAAGGACCTTCCTTGATTTTATTAATCAAAACAGAGATCTGTTCATTAGCAAAACCTGTTGTTGATATCAAAAACAGAAAAATAACACCTTTGATTCGCATCCCTCTCCCTCCAATATTTTAATCGTTTTATTAAACCCGAACAACATGTTTCTCAGTGGGCATTCGCGCTGGGATGATAGATTTTGAGGAAATCTGACATGCAAAAAGTAGAGTAAACCTGCTTACAGTACTTGTTCACGATCTGATAATTGCTTTTGCAATAACGCATTCTTACAGCAACATGCATCTCAGCGCAACTGAGAATTGTTACTATTCAGGATTAAATATTATAGTATAATATAACAGGATAGCGGCCATATGGGCAAATCTAAAAATAATTAATCCATTTTTCTAATCGAATAACACAATAAAAATTATAGTATCGTCGAAATCTTTAATGGGAGAATGTAAAGTTTTCCGTAGAATAAGCCGAAAATGTATAATAAACGATTCTTCAGAACCTGCACCAGGGGGTTTTTATGATGCATCAAAGAGCGGAACCATTTGTTACCCTCGATGACCGCCCCGACAGGGATACCATCATAGAAAAAGACGAAATACTCAGTCTCATAATAGATATCGAGGTTATGTCTATAGAAAAATTCTATGAAAAATATTTTTCTTCTGATAATAGAAGGTAAATTACCCTGATACCTGAAGGGGCAGGATCGGGCGCAAAGAAAAGTTCATATATTTAGAGTTCTTCGAGCCGGTTTTTTAAGTCGGCCTGAAAAACTTGAAAGTGAAAACAGGCTTTGTGCCCGTTTTTTAATATTTGATACGATCTCTGGTATTTAATAATTAATCTGATGGATGATTTTTATTCTAATATCTTACCCGAAATTCCCTAATTAATATATTTAACCTAAACAGTAAACGTCCCCCTTCTCGAGTCTTTCTCAGACATTGCCGTAAAGGGTTCATGCTTGTCTGACCGTATTTAGACATGATCTTCACAACAAACCAAACCCTTTCTCACGCCGCTCTCGCAGGCTCATCAACTAATCGTCTCTATTTAGGTATTTAGCTAGATTTCCAAAAATTAAACTTAATAGCTCCCGGTTAGTTACATTTAAAAAAACCAATTGATTAAGTGCATTCTCTCTGCACATATTTTTGCGATTCTGGCATTTTTTACTGCAACTTTGAAAATTCATCCCTAAGATGTTCAAAACTCTAAAAATAATGGCTGATATTTCCTGGACACCTTCAGATCAAACTCTATTCTTAGCAAATTAGTCTTTACTCTTTTAACCCTGAAATCCTCTTTATTATCTCTTGCTCCTGTTCAATTTTTGATGCTAAAGCAGATAATTCATCAATATATTTATCTATTTTCTGAATGTGTACAGCTAATCTATCTTGCTCCGGGTGCCTGGGTAATACCTGCTCTTCTGAGGGAGTTGGTTCAATACGTTTTCTATAAGGAGCAACATGCTCTAACTCTGCATCAGGAATCACTTTCAATCCCTGTTCAAATTCTGGTACAGGAAAACTTTCCAATGGGATATCGTTGGAAGCTCTTTTTCTTTTGCTGCGATTGATTATCATGCAGCCCTCCTTTTTAGGTTTTTCTGTAAAAGAATTCGATTAAATCAGCCTGAAAATTGAAAACATTCCAGATTTGATTTCATGACGCAACCGTAAGATTTTTCAAGTGTTCTGGTTAAAACGAGTTCTTTAACATGAATATAGACGACTAATTCTGATACAAGATCTAGACTTCGACATTTAGCAGGACAAGTTTTGGCCGTAAAGAATACAACGGGCAGATGATACAAATCAGACAAGGCAAAAAATCATCATTACGATATCCGTGGAAGAATCGCACCCGGGGATTTTCCGATTTTAGGTATTATTCAAATAAGGATCAGACCTGTAATTTGTACCAAATATCGTTTTAATGTTAATTATATTTACAGATATCATTTTTTCCTGTAAAGCCGCCGAGTCGCTGTATTTCAGAAATATTAAAACCATTGTCTGACAACGGGGCTATTATTTCTTCAGGTATGTCCGGAATTGTACTTATGATAATATCTGAATCAATAGAGGACATAATTTTTACATTTCGGAGTATGTACGGGATAAGGGTTGTTTGTCCACTGGTCAATTCAAGTGTGCCTGTGGAATAGTATAGTTTAAGTTTTCCTTTTAAAACAGTCAGGATTTGAAATGAACTTTTTGGAGGAAGCATTATAACTGCTTCGTCATGAAACTTGTATTGCTCAACAGAGAAATACCGGCAAACCGCCCTGTAAAGATGTTTGTAACCTTTACATGAAACAACCAGTGGGTCTACCAGATAGGAAGGATAAGATTTTTTGTCTGAAACTTCCAGTGCCTCTTTTATATGAAGTTGCCGCGGTCTTCCTGATTTATCCTTTCTGTCCCAGTCATACAAACGGAATGTTGTATCGGATGTCTGTTGAATTTCATATAAAAGAGTCTTTCCCATTATAGCATGAACAGTTCCGGCAGGAATTAGATATACTTGACCTGGGTATACCTTTATAGTGTTAAGCAGACTCAACAGATTACCGTTTTTGAACGAATCTTTTAAATCCTGATCGGTTACATCATGTTTGAATCCGACTATCAGCTTTGAGTCCTTTTGTGCATCAATAATATACCAGCACTCAGTTTTACCGAATTGATCAGTACCATATTTTAAAACCTGTTCATCATCAGGATGAACCTGCACAGAGAGTTTATCTTTTGAGTCAATGAATTTTAAGAGTAAAGGAAAGATTTCAAAGTTGAAATCACCTGTAATTTCCTGTTTGTATTCTGAATATATTTCTCCAAGTGGTTTACCTCTAAAGATGCCATTTGCAATATATGTCTGATTATTATCAAAAGCAGATACTTCCCAGCATTCTCCGATTAAAACATCTTTTGGAACAGGTTTGGCCAGTTTTTCCAGCAGATCTTTTCCGCCCCATATTTTTTCCTTGAAAAGAGATTTAAAAAGAATCGGCTCTGCGGGGAATTGTGTCATGTACTCTCTTTCTCAAGAACCTGATTGGCAAACTCATCGAATGATTTATAAAGGTAACCTTCAAAGACAATGTCAAATTTGAGTGTTTCGAAAATATAATTAATATATTCATTAGAAGAAATGATATAGATCGCACCACCCATTTTTCTTACTTTATTGAGATTATAAACCAGGGCACCGATTCCGCCACTACAGATAAAAGTTACATCATCCAGATTAAATACGATCTGGCAAAAACCATCCTCAATTATCTGCTGGATTTCCTTATCAAGAATACGCGCGTTTTCCCAATCAACGCGTCCTGATGGTTTAACTACTTTAAACTTATCAATTTGAGTTACAGAGAGTTCCATAAAAAAGCCCCTTTCCCGGGTTTGAGACCCTTAACGGATCTCTTCATATTCACCATCGCAAATATCAGCCCCACTCGCATCAAACCTTTCCGGTTCTTCAGAAGTAGCTGAAATGTGCACTTTTTTACTGTTTGACCATAACATATTTAAGATCGTTATGAGAATAACAATCAAAATGAGGAATTCAACAACTTTAAACAATGCCATAGTCCTGCTTTGAAAATTCCCTGTAATATGGTATATTTTAAGTTTAAATAATTCAAGGATAACCTTAATACGTAACAACTTAAAAATAATTGTTGTGATCCCAACGTATTAATAAATCAATATCCAGACACAAAAACATGATTTTTTTTAAGCGGAGGAACTCATGGGAGTCGATATCGAACGACTAAATGAGAGAGTTAAAGATGAAAGCAGTTTTGTCACACTGTTAAAAAATGAAATGGGAAAAGTCATTGTCGGACAACCTAAAATGGTTGACCGGCTTTTGATCGGCCTTCTAACCCGAGGTCACATTCTTCTTGAAGGAGTTCCTGGACTGGCAAAAACGCTGGCAATTTCCACTCTTGCCAAAGTAGTTGATACCGGTTTCAAGAGAATTCAGTTCACACCAGACCTCCTTCCTGCAGATTTAATCGGAACAATGGTTTACAACCAAAAAACAGGAGAATTTGTCCCCAAAAAAGGTCCCCTCTTTTCGAATATTATTTTAGCTGATGAAATAAACAGAGCCCCGGCCAAAGTTCAAAGTGCTCTTCTGGAAGCAATGCAGGAAAAACAGGTAACAATTGGAGAAACGACATACCTGCTTGAAGAACCATTTCTTGTTCTTGCTACTCAGAACCCAATTGAACAGGAAGGCACCTATCCACTTCCTGAAGCTCAGGTTGATCGTTTTATGCTGAAATTGAAAATCGTATACCCTTCACGTGAAGAAGAAAAAAAGATACTTGCGCGTATGGCAGGAGGAAGTATCCCGGAAGTCAATAAAATTATCACTGTTGATAATATTATTTCAGCCAGACAGCTTGTAAATGATATCTATATGGATCCCAAAGTTGAAGACTATATTGTTAACATTGTATTTGCCAGCCGTGAACCAGACAATGACGGACTTGGAGATTTAAAACATCTTATCTCTTTTGGAGCATCCCCACGTGCAACTTTGTTTTTATCACGTGCTGCAAAAGCACATGCTTTTTTACGATCCCGAGGTTATGTTACCCCGGAGGATGTCAAATCTATCGGCATGGATGTATTACGCCACAGAATTATCACAACTTATGAAGCAGAAGCAGAAAATATTACTTCTGAAGACATAGTTCAAAAGATATTTGACAATGTTGAAGTGCCATAATCTTTGGATCTGAAGCTGTAGTGAGTAATAACATATGAATTTTTATTACCTTTCGATTTTAACAGGACTATTTCTGTTCATCGAGATTTTTGCAAATAAGCAGCAGCTTACTTATGATCCGGAAAAAGGCATCATTTCTCTA
>DATGNN010000473.1:0-15373 GCA_035306725.1 Chitinispirillaceae bacterium
TCCGGAACCGTCCTGTCTCTCGTGGTGTTGAAGAGCAACAGCAGCACTTGTTGATGGAATAATGTGGTTTTGTGAAAGCATCAAAAAACCAAACACTGTATGCTGACGATAATTTTTCATCTCTTCTTCATTATAATTACTGATAGGGTTTTCCATTAAAGTTTTTGGCAATGCTACCAGCCCCAGATCATAATTTAACGCCCCTATCCCCAACTGTTTCATCTCTTCATAAGAAAATTTGTACTTTTTACCAATACATAAAGACGTAATAGTCACATTCAATGCATGTGATAACAAACCAGACTGTGTCTGCTGAAGAGCTGATAGATTCAAAACAATTGAGGTCTGGCTCATTATCTCATCAATAAATTGTTCCAGTGCCTTGGCCATCCCGGAACCCATTATAAACTTATTCAAATGCTGTTTATTTTCTTTAATCAGATCTCTGACTTTATGTGTACTTTTATGCCTGAATTGCTGTATAGCTGCTACCAGTTCTTTTGATGTATTATCTATCGCATTACCCATCTCCCTTTGGACTTCTGCAGAAACAGTTGTTTCAGGTACAGCTTCTTCAGTTCCCTCAACATCAACCAAAACGTTGCGAAAACCAAGCTGTTTCAGACGCTCACGATATCGCTCTTTTATCCTGTACCCTGCTGCAAGAAGCAATTCACCTGAAGGGAGAAATATTGATTCCCCCAACACCATATCCTCTTTTATCTCATCCAGATTATATCTAACCACAAATTCTCCGATTACATTTTAAGCTGATTGAATTGCAGATGCGAGGCCATTATCGATTATACAACCCATCAAAAAAGATTTAAAGGAGATTCTTGCAACAGTACTCAAAAAATGTATGTAATCTACATTTCACTCCATCTTTTACACATATATGTATCGTTTGAGAATTTGAATACAATTTTGTCCCCGTGCCCTATTACATTATCGCTTTTTAACAGATATAAATTGGTATTATTTTTGCATAAATCTCATGCAGGCAGTGAAAATAAATTACTGCAATACATTTTTGTACTATTTGTCTCCTGGAGGTTTATCATGAGATTTTTGTGGGGGAAAATCCCCTTCTTTATTTTTCTGGTCTCTGCAAAAATTTATGGCGCAGACTACACACAAATAAATTTACTTGATACTTTGTGGGTACTGATCGCCGCTTTCCTCGTTTTCTTCATGAATGCAGGATTCGCTTTTGTTGAAAGTGGCTTCTGCAGAGCTAAAAATGTAGTCAATATACTTGGAAAAAATTTCGTTGTCTTTGCTATAAGTGCCATTGCTTTCTGGGTTTGCGGTTATGGTTTCATGTTCGGTGATGGAAACCGATTCCTTGGACTTAACTCCTTTCTCGTCTCAGAAACATCAAACAGCCCTGTATCCAACATCCCTGTTTTTGCTTTCTTTTTTTTCCAGCTTGCATTTGCTGCTGCAGGGTGCTCAATAATTTCAGGAGCCGTTGCAGAACGTATCAAACTAATCTCATTCCTTCTGTTTGGTACCTTTATGGTGGCTTTTATCTATCCGCTCTCAGGTCACTGGGTCTGGGGTAACGGGTATTTATCAGCTCTTGGATTTTATGATTTTGCCGGATCTACAGTTGTTCATTCTGTTGGCGGGTGGTGCGCACTGACAGGTATAATTCTTCTGGGACCTCGTATTGGCAAATATCGACTTGACGGATCAACTCAGGCTATCATAGGTCACTCTATTCCACTGGCGACTCTGGGTGGTTTCATTTTATGGTTAGGATGGTTTGGATTTAATCCCGGAAGCCAGCTTGCCATGGACTCCGATGTACCAAGAATCGCACTTACAACCGCCCTCGCATCATGCAGCGGTATTCTGTCCGCAATGTGTTCATCATGGCTGACAAGCGGCAAACCCGATCACTCAATGGTTATCAACGGATGTCTTGCCGGTCTGGTAGCTATTACTGCTCCATGTGCAATTGTTTCTCCTGCAGGAGCAATCATTATAGGTCTTATTGCAGGTATTATAGTTGTATTCTCTGTATATGGTTTCGACAAAATTCATATAGATGACCCTGTAGGTGCGCTTTCTGTTCACCTGGTCAACGGTGTCTGGGGAACCCTTGCTGTCGGACTATTTGCTGTTCCAGACTATTTTGATGGTAAAGCTGGTCTCTTTTATGGTGGTGGCACAGCTCAATTAGGTTTACAATTCATTGGATTTTCAGTAACAGGCATTGCTGCTGTAACTCTTTCCTTTCTTTTCTGGGCTATTCTGAAAAAAACTATCGGACTAAGAGTTTCCAGGGATGAAGAAATTGGTGGGCTTGATGTTGGCGAAATGGGCCTTGAAGGTTACAGTGGTTTCCAGATCTTTACCACTGAAAATATCGGACCTGTGTTTAATTCAAATTCTAATGGAACTCGAAAGGAGAAAAATCATGAAACTGATCATCGCTGTTATTCAGCCCGCTAAATTACCTGATGTAAAAAAAGCCCTGTTCGAAGCAGACGTTTGCAAGATGACTGTAACCAATGTTATTGGATGCGGACAGCAAGCCGGTTACACAGAAAGATACCGTGGTAACATAATCGAAGTAAACCTGTTGAAAAAAGTCAGGATTGAAATTGCTGTCAATGAAGAATTTGTGAAACAAACTGTTGAAGCCATAACCAAAGGAGCCAGAACCGGAAACATCGGAGATGGAAAAATTTTTGTTCTTGATATGGCAAATTGTATTCGTATCAGAACCGGTGAAAGCGGAACTGAAGCAATAGGATAAATCAGTTCAAACCCACGGCCAAAGGCTGTGGGTTTGAACTTGAATTCAGGTATTTTGATCTAATTCCGGAAGCGGATCAACAATCTCTTCCTTTTTATCCTTAAAAATTTTATAAAAACAGAAAATGTTTAACCCCAGTATTGCAATCCAGGATACTAACATGAAAACACCTCCACTTACTGTCAGTTGTTCAGACATTTATTGCCTCCTCTTTTATTTCAGAAATTTCCTGTTTTCTGTCCAGTTTATTTTTTTTCCAGGCATAATATATAACCACATTAACGCCAAGCAGAAGTAGTAACAATAAGATTCTGAATGATGCAATAAAAGTAACTTTTTTCATAGAAAAACCAAGAAACTCTGTATACTGGTCTTGACTGATCCCACTAAGAGTAATAAAACCCCACCCTTCGGTAACTATCCATGCAAACAGAACAATAATCAGATAAACCGGTGTAACATATTTCAGAACGAATTTGAACAGATCAGGCAAATGTATATGCGATCCGGTATTCAATTCATCCCACCCTTTATCAATTCCAAAAACCCAGGAAAAAAGTATGGCCTCAATGGTTCCAAAAAGAACCAATGCAAAAGTCCCACCCCAGAAATCAAGCTCATCAATTGCACCTGCAGAGAGCCCAAAAACACCAACAAGACTCATAATCAATGAAATTGTACCTATTACCAAAACAGACCTGTTACGATTCCATCCCAGCTCATCTTCTGTAAAACTGATTGCTGGCTGTATTATGGAAATTGATGATGTAACCCCGGCAAAAAACAGAAGAATAAACCAGATAAACTGAAGCATTGACGCCAATGGCATCATACCAAACACTACAGGCATCGTGTTGAAACCCAATCCGAAAGTACCCATTGTTGCGATCTCTTCAATATTGGATGAGCCAAATAAAACAATTGCCATTGGAACAACGATTGTACCTCCAAGTATCACTTCTGTAAACTCATTCGCAGCACATGCACTAAGGGATGACAATGCTACATCCTGATCCTTCCGGATATATGATGCATATGTCAGGATTGCGCCTATCCCTACGCTAAGTGTAAAGAATATCTGACCGGATGCTTCAAGCCAGACACGTGGATCAGCAAGTGTTTTAAAGTCAGGATTCCACATAAAAGCCAAGCCTCTCCCAATCCCGGGAGTTAAAAGAACACGAACAAGAAGTATCAGGCCTAAAACCACAATAAGCGGCATCACAATTTTTCCGGCTGCTTCAATCCCGCGTCTTATACCAAACCATATAACGGCGAAATTTACAAAAAAGGTAATGACAAAGAAAAAAAGTGCTGACGGAATTGAACCAAAAATATGTGTTTCAAGAAGAATAAAATTATTAAACAACTCCGAAACTGTTTCGGTTTTAACAGCATTAATCAATTCACCATTTATGGAGTACCATGCAAATCCAAGAAGCCAGGATTCGATAAAAACATAAAAGAAAAAAATAAGCATGGGGCCAAATATTCCCAGAGAGCCTACGTATTTTGCCCATTTTTTCCTTATAACCACATTCAGTATTCCCGGAGCACTACCATGAGAATGCCTCCCCCCGTAACGTCCCATTGTCCATTCAACCCAGGCCAGCGGTATTCCCAGCAAAAGAAAAGCTACAAAATAGGGTATTAAAAAAGCACCACCTCCATAAGCTGCTGCTTTTACAGGAAATCGTAAAAAATTTCCTAACCCGACCGCACTTCCTGCAACTGCAAGGATAACACCAAGCTTTGATCCCCATACTTCTCTTTTTTGAGACATATTCCCGATCCTTTTCATGGATGTCATTATTCTCTGAAAACCATTCTCTCTGGCAACACAAACCTCTGCTCAACCGGGAATACACCTTTGCCCGGTCGTACAAACTATAAGCGTCCACAGACCTAAACCTGTACACCCTTTCGAAAAAACCCGAGAAAATGTTGCGATTCAGATATAATATATTAAATAACGATATACTCTTCCACAATCCGAATTTTTTTGCACATTACAATTTTGCATTTAATTTGATTTATCTTTTTTTTAATATATATTCATAATTATAATCTATCATGCAACATAACACTGGAGGCATTTGCTTTATGTCCCAAAGAACTGTATTAGTCGTCTTTTTTTTGTTTTTACTGACAGTTGCCTGTACAGACAACCAATCATCCGATTCTTCAGTTACAGCCACCGAAAAATGGGAACTTACTATTCCAGAAACCCAAAACAAAGCCGATATAACTCTGAATCTACATGAAAACGGCAAGATAACCTGTTCTGGTAACTGGTCTTATATATTCTTCGGGGACACAATCAGTTGTACAATAATGTCCGGAACCGGTCAGAAAGATTCTTCACATCTTGAGTTTACATGTACCGGAAAAGCCAGTTATCCTCCCAACTCGTCAGGTTATGTTGAATCATCCCCTTTCACCTTAAACATCTCCGGCAATTTTGTAAACGGGGACGCTTCAGGTAACTGGAGCATTATATTCACAAATAAAGACTGGCAGGGATGGGAACCGGATCCGGGAAAATTTTCAGGGTCTTTGCTGGAAGGCAGTTCCGTAACTGATATCAATTAGAGTATTTTTCATGATACCTTATAACACTGAAGATACTCCCTCATTGATAATCGACTAAAACAAAACCATCTATTTTCAGCCGGTAAAAGTTTGACCTTTTCCAATTGTTTTAACCCCACGACTTGAGCCGGGGGGTATTCTTGTCCCTTTACCGTCTGGTGACTGCAGTGAATTTACTTCAACAGATAGCGCGCAGGTACGAGAGGCTTTAACATCCACCCAAAAAACACTCAATTATTTACTCAAATATTTTTTATCACAAACCGCAATCCAGCCATATTATTCAAAACATGGTTCACCGGAAAATTTTTATTTCGAGTTTAATCTATACATTCCAACAGGGAATCAATCTAATACATATATCCCAGAGAGATTACCATGGCTTTTGAAGTAAAATATGTATACATGTTACACTTTGTTACAATTTAGACATATTTCTGTTATAAAGAGTTATTATTATTATAGAATAAACGGGAACTGTTAATTGGCGACAAACTGCTGGAAACTCAACTTTCAAAACAGGCGAGTTTTGAGAACTGTTAAGGCTACGTCTGCCTGAAACAACACCTTGCGCAAGTCGAGGTAACTCATACTGTCCATCACAGGCTCAATTAAGCATCGGTTTATAAAATCGGTTCGCCTGTTATAATCAGGCTATCAGGTAAACATAAAGGTCAAACACAATCAAGCTGGATATTACCGAAAAAATATTCAGTTAACAAGAAATAGTGTATACAATGGTCGGATGTTTTTAATGAATGAAAAAATATTGGTAATTGATGATGACAGTGAACTTAACTCACTTCTATGTGATTATCTTGGTACACATGGGTTTATAGTACACACTGAAGTGCATCCTGAAAACGGATTGGAGTATATAAAGAAAGAGATCCCGGATGCAATCATTCTTGATGTAATGCTCCCCGACATGGACGGGTTCTCGGTGTGTAAAGAAATAAGGAAAAATTACAGTATCCCTGTTCTTATGCTTACTGCAAAGGGAGATGTTCAGGACCGGATAGTAGGTCTTGAAATCGGAGCAGACGACTATTTGCCGAAACCATTTGAACCACGGGAACTGGTCGCACGACTCCGTTCAATTTTGCGAAGATCAATTGAAACATATTCGCCCACACCTGTTGAACGTTATGGAGATCTAATCATTAATTATTCCAACAGATCTGTATCCATAAACAACAATGATGTCAATCTTACAGCCAATGAATATGAACTTCTCCAATATCTTATACGCAACAAAGGCAGGGTTTTGGATAGAAACCAGCTTGTTGAACATTTACGGGGAATTGACTGGGAATCTTCAAACCGCTCAGTCGATATGCTTATAAGCAGAATACGACAAAAAATCAAAGACGATTCCAGAAATCCATTGTATATTAAAACGATAACCGGAACCGGATACATGTTTATCAATAAACACCAGTGACTGAATCATTTTTTTTGTAAATAAATAAAATACTCTTACCAATATCTACACAGCCGTACATGAATGTCTGCTTGTCATAAATTTTGAAAGCCTCATATGAATAAAAAACCTTCTCTTTTTACCAAACTTACAGTTTTAATTACGATTTCAGTAATTTCAATAGCATTTACAACACATGTAGCTATTTACAGCTATTTATCAGATATCCGAAATAAAACTCCGCTTCACGAAAACTTTCACCAGTTAGCCAAATATCTGGTTACTCAAATTGACATTTCAGACACAGCTGCAACCCGCAGCTTTCTTGAAAACCAGCTCCTTGATCTGAGGTATATAGGCGACAATTTTGAATGGTCCAGTTCAAAGGACATTCCTGACTTAAATACTGCAATGAAAAAAATATCAGATAAGAAACTTACATTCTGGCATCATAACCGCCTGGCCACGGTGGTTGAAACAGGCAATGCCATCCACATTTTACAGGGGATAAGCCCGTTTGAACAACTCTCTTTTCCCTGGAAGATATTTACGATCTGGTTTATTATATTAATGCTTATTTTCGGGTTTGCTCACCGCAGAATCAGGCGTCTGCTTTACCCTGTACGCATTCTGCAAAACGGACTTAAAAAAATCAGCTATGGGAAATTTGACACTCAACTTCCGGTTACATCAAATGATGAACTTGGGCAATTGGTGAAAACTTTTAACACCATGGCCTGCCAAATCAACAACGATATAAAATCAAGGGATCAACTCCTCAGGGATATAAGCCATGAATTACGATCTCCATTAAGCAGGATGTTGGTGGCGCTGGAGTTCGTTCCTGAAGGAAACATTCGGCAGACACTTAGAAATAATATTACAATTCTGGAAAAAATGACAAGCAGTATTCTGGAAGAAGAAAGACTCGAGAGCCCTTTTGGCAGGATCAAAAATGATCAGATTAATTTGAAAAAACTGATCTGTGAAATTGTTGAAAACCGTAAAAATTACAAATCCTCAATCGATCTCAAAAACAATGAAGATTTGTTTATCAGGGGCGATGAAGAAAGACTTCGTATGGCTGTTTCAAACGTTATCGATAATGCAATCAAATACTCAAAATCTGATAAAGATCCGGTTGAAATTGAATACTTTCAGACTGATAACGAAACAAAAATCATTATTAGGGATTACGGCATCGGTATTCCGGAATCGGAAATACCTTTTATTTTTGAACCATTTTACAGGATTGATAAAGCACGACAGCATAAATCCGGAGGTTACGGGCTTGGTATGAGCCTTACAAAAAAGGTGATCACGGCTCACAATGGATCAATTTCCATAACAAGTGCAACAGAGTCGGGAACCGTTGTAACAATAAAAATACCTACATCCCATGCACCAAAATTGTAATTTTTAAGAATTTATTTCAATATTTACCTTAAAAGCGCCGGGTGAATGCAACGTTTTGATATAGCTTTAAACTGTTTTCTTAATGAAATTCTTCAAAATTGCAGAAAAATGTCAAAATCTCAAGCCGGTTTATAAATTTTTAACCAGCTTAAACGATACCTGCTATATCAGAAAAATATTTTTTATGCTGTTTACGTAATTTAGTATTACCTGAATAGAAGAAGCTTTTTTTGACGAACTTATTTTCATAATACTCTGACATTCAACAGTAAGTGTAATAATTTTTGCAAGTGTAAAAAATCTTTCGTTACAAATTGTTACAAAAACGAAATGGTGATGTTACATGAGATTCATATATTATTTTCAGTAATAACGATTCCTTAATGCGATCTGCTTCGCGACAGTTACCATAACGGGTTAATATCTGCTATTTTATCACCTGGTAGGTATGACCAATAAGAGTTATAGTTTTTTCGTTCCGGGGTAGTGATACCATGCAGCTTTTCGTCGAATAATCGTCCGATTCGGTGTTATTAAGCCATACTGGCAACTGTTCAGTATTATCTCCTGCTAGACATGCAGGAAAGGGAATGGCGGTATCCTCCAAGAGACACGCGGTAGAGAATCCATATTACTGTTAATTTGATATCAGATTTTGATTTATTTAAGAATTTTAACTTTTTAAACAAGGTGGATCCTGAATGAAAAGCAGGCGTAACAAGACATGTTGTTCATTGGTATTATTGTGTTTTTCTTTCACCCTTTTATATGCACAACCGGATAACCAGCCAGTTGAAATATCTGCTGAGATGGCTGTCATGATGGCCATGAATAATAATAGGAATATCAAAGCACTTGATCATCAACTCAAAGGTACAGAATATGATGTAAAAAGTGCGGTAACCAGATTTCTTCCTCAAGTTTCCTTATCGGGTAATTATAACAAATTGAATATTGAAACTGTTCCGGGGATGGGTAAAAACTCCTACAAGTTTGGTTTACAGGTTCAACAACCAATTTTTACTGGATTCCAAATACTTAACGGACTTAAAAGCACAAAACTCTCACATACACTGCAGGAAGCAACAAACGACAAAACAAGACAGACAATAAAATATGCTGTTTTGCAGATATACTGGGGTCTGGTCAGTCTCCAGAAATCGCAGACCGTTGCAATTGAAGCAAAAAAACAGCTTAAAGAGTTGACGTCCAATCAAGAAGCAATGATGGAACAGGGGATGACTACCGAACATGACTACCTATTAACAAAAGCATCCCTGGCACAGGCTGAGATGAATGAATTGAATGTAATCAAAACTTTGAAATCCATGAAACGGCAATTTGCCCTTCTTCTCGGCATACCTGTAAACTCAGAAATTATTCTTACAGATTCAACTGCTGGATTGAAAGAAATTACAACAAATAATGTTGATTCATTAATAACCAGGGCACAAATGGAAAGACCGGACCTTAAAGAAATTTGTTATCAGTTGCAGCTTTCTGAAATTGGGATCAAAACAGCCAGATCGTCCTATTTGCCCTCTCTCTATACCGGTTTTTCCTACTCCAATTCTCGTCCTGATATGTTACGCCGTGACCAGTGGGGTGACAACTGGACATTATATGCGACTCTGAACTTTAACCTGTGGGATTGGGGCGACCGGACCTTTAAAATAAAAAAAGCAAAAGAACAAAAACTCTCACTGGTAGAACTGTTTGAACAAAAAAAAGCTGATATAGAAAGTGATGTATTAGATGCCTTAAGTGATGTAAATCTGTCTTCCAAAGCACTTGAAGTTGCACAATTAATGGCAGACGCACGTGAAAAGAATTATCATGCATCACTTGCCAAGCATGAAGAAGGCGTTATTTCTACCTATGAACTTTTAGACACCCATAATTCATATATATCAGCACAATACCAGGCTTTGCAGGCTGCAACTAATCTCGAACTTGCTGTGATTAATCTTGAGATGGACGGAATAGGTAAAACGACAGATATGAACCAAACCAGTTCTTCTGCTGGTGGAATGAATCAGCCCGGTTCTTCTGCTGGTGGAATGAATCAGCCTTGATTCGATAGCCAAGTAAATACATCAGGTATAGAAATCATTTTAACTCTTAAATACAAGGATTTTGATATATGAACAAGAAAACAGTTGTTGGCGGGATCATCTGTTTAACAACACTGGTACTGATTAGCGGATGTACACCCAAAAAACCGGCTGAGGTTGAACGGATAATTCCGGTTGAAGTATATGTTGCAAAACCTGATTCCATTTCGAGCTATATCAGACTGACAGGTGGTATTGAAGCGCAAAATGATGCTGTCGTTTACAGTAAAGTTCCGGAAAAACTGATATCTCTGAATGTTAAACCTGGCAGCCGTGTCAAAGCCGGACAGGTTCTGGGAGTTCAGTACAACCAGGGACTGCTCCAGGGTAAAAGGGCTGCCGAAGCAGCTCTTAAAAGCGCTGAAATCAGTGTCCGGACGCTTAAAGATGATTTTACAAGAATGGAAAATCTGTTTGCAAAAAATGCTGTTTCAAAACAACAGTTTGACCAGACAAAAAGTAAGTACGATATCGCACAGGCTTCATATGAACAGGCAAAAGCATCAGTTGAACAAGCTACTGTTCAGTTTGAAAATGCGATTCTGCGAGCCCCGTTCGATGGAATTGTTGCCAACATCTATTTTGATTTAAATGAGATGATTCCTGCTGGTCAGCCTGTTGTAAAAATCGTTAATGCAGATAATATCAAGGCAAAAATTAAAGTACCATCAACAGATATAAGTAAATTATCAACCGGAAAAAATGTAATAGCCTCTTTTCCGTCATTTCCGGATACAGTCTTTACCGGAACAGTATATCGCATTGATGAAGCAGTTGACCCTTTAACCAGAACTCTTGAAGTCGAGGTTCGGTTATCAAATAAAAACAATCTCCTGAAATCCGGTCTTTTTGGAGAATTCCGCATCGAAACTCAAAAAAATACAGATGCTGTTGTAGTAAGCGAAATGACAATTTTAAGCCGTACTGTAATCAATACTGATGAAAAGGGGATACAAACTACACACCCTGATTATTATCTCTTTCTGATTAAAAACGGAAAAGCAAAAAGGGTAAGTATTATTCCAGGTGTTATTTCAGGCGGATTTATTGAAGTTTCTGATGGAGTCTCTTTTGGAGACAGTATCATCATTGCCGGTCAGAACATAGTCAATGATGAGGATTCAATCAGAGTAGTAAACCGGACGGAGAATTGATTATGAAGCTTGTAAATCTTTCCATAAGGAGAAAAGTAGCCTTGACAATGGTATACATCATTGCCGTTGGATTCGGACTTTTCTCATTATCACAATTAAAATTAGCAATGACACCGGATATTGATTTCCCGATTGTTCTTGTTGTAACAAGCTATAGCGGTGTCAGTCCTGAAGATATCGAAAACCTGGTTACCCGACCAATTGAAGAAGCCGTTTCATCTACCGAAAATATCCAGAACATAACTTCACAATCTCTCAATGGCAGATCACTTGTCATGCTTGAGTTTGACTGGGGAACCGACATGGATAATGCGGAAATTGATGTGCGCAACAGCCTTGACATGGTCAGGGATTATCTTCCGCAAGATGCTGATGAGCCGATTGTAGTTGCTCTGAATCCATCAATGATGCCAATTATGGCACTGTCGATGAATTCAAATGAACTTAGCCCTGCCGAGCTGCGGCGTCTTGGCGAAGACAGGGTTAAACCACTACTCGAAAGAATCAAGGGTGTTGCTTCAGTAGGTATCAATGGCGGACTTGAAAGAAGAATTAATGTCAATCTGGATCCTGTACGTCTGGCGTCTCACTCTCTTTCTCCCATGAACATCGTTCAATCCATTCAGGGAAGTGCCGGACTCGTTTCATCGGGAAACATTAGAACAGTTACCAAAGAGTATAACCTTCGTATTTATAGTGAATATCGCTCCATAGATCAGATCAGGAATGTAATTGTTAAGCCTGGAGCAGTACCGATCCGTCTAAAAGACGTTGCTAATGTTGAAGATGGTTTTGAAGAGGCAACCGGTGATGTCAGGATCAACGGAGCCCAGGGTGTCGGCATTATTTTAAGCAAACAATCAGACGCCAATACAGTTCTGGCAGCTAAACTTGTCAGAGAGGCATTACCTGAAATCCTGAAAGTCCTCCCGGGTGATATCAAGTTTTCTACAATCTTTGACTCTTCAGAATTCACAACCAAATCTATTGACAACCTAAGCAGTACCGCTTTCATGGCTTTCATTATCGTGGTATTTTTAATCTATCTTTTTCTGCGCAACTGGCGAAGCAGCATGATAATGGCTGTTTCCATGCCGGTATCGATTATTCTTACCTTTGCTGTTCTTTATCTTTCTGATCTCACTCTTAATGTTATCTCCATGGCAGGGCTTGCTCTCGCAATCGGAATGCTGGTTGACAATTCAATTATTGTTCTGGAAAACATAGTCAGGCATCATGATAAACACACAAACATTTCAAAAGCTGCGGATGAAGGTGCATCAGAAGTGAGTTCCGCAATAATTGCTTCAACACTTACGACTGTAAGTGTGTTTCTACCAGTACTTTTTGTACCAGATATAACAGGGGTTATGTTCAAGGAAATGGTACTTACAATTACATTCAGCCTTACCGTTTCTCTTATTGTGGCTTTGACACTTGTACCGATGATGTCTTCTATCTTTCTTAAAAGAAAGAAAAGGAAAGAAAATTCGATTCAAAATGATATCAAACCCAAAAATTCGATTTTCGTTTCTTTCGCTTCACAATACCAGAGATTTTTGCATTGGTCCATTTACCATAAAAAATTTGTCATAGGTGCTGTCATTCTGCTTTTTATAGGATCTTTTGCCCTGGTACCGCTAATCGGAGGCGAATTCATGCCCGAAACCGATCAGGGTAGAGTAAGTGTAACAATTGAATGTGCAACAGGCTCTCCTCTGGTACAACTTCGTCAGATTGTTTTACGAATTGAGGAAATCCTTAAAGAAGATTTTCCGGAAATCACATCTGCCATGTTTCAATTTGGAGCTCAGAGTGGATTTAACCCCGGTGGATCTTCAGGTAATACTATTACCACTAATTTCAGACTTGTTCCACTTAATGAACGAAACAGATCTCAAAAGGAGATTGAGAACGAACTTCGAAAAAAGTTACAGGATATAGCTGGTATTACCTACTCTTTTGAGGGCGGTGGTATGATGTCAAACCAGTCGGCTATAGAAATAAAAGTTATCGGACATGATCTTGTAAAAGCCAAAGCCATTGCGGATGATATCAAAATGCGAATGGAAAAAATTGAAGGACTTGTCGACATAAAACTAAATGTTAGTGATTATGTTCCCCAGCTTGATGTACATCTCAAACAGGATGTTATGAACGACCTGAATCTTTCCAATCTTCAGATTGCGTCAATGGTATCAACCGCCATTCAGGGGAAAACCATTTCGCGATATCGTGAAGAAGGTGATGAATACGATATTTATGTTCAATTCGATCAGAAATACCGTCAAAGCCGTGACGCCCTGGGTGACATTACAATACCTGTCCCAACCGGAGGTTCTGTACCCCTTCGCCAAATAGCCAACATCAAAGAAAGCCAATCTCCCGTTACTATCTATCGGGAAAACCAGGAAAGATACATTGCAGTATCATGCAATCTTGCTGGCATTGATTTAAGCAACGCCCGAAGACAGATCGAACAAATACAGTCCGATTTAGCCCTGCCTTCCGATTTCATGGTCATAATAGGTGGAAATGCAGAAGACCAGCAAGAAGCTAACTTCTATCTGATGATAGCCTTTTTTGTTGCTGCGATTCTTGTATATATGGTAATGGCTGCTCAGTTTGAATCTTTTATAGATCCTTTTATTATCATGTTTACAATTCCGCTATCAATTATAGGTGTTCTCGGTTTCCTCTTTATAACAAACACTCCTGTTAGTGTCATGGCGTTAGTGGGGGTTGTGATGTTGGTCGGTATAGCTGTTAATAATGGAATCGTTCTTGTTGACTACATCAATCAGCTTCGTGATCGCGGTACAAGTCTTTATGAAGCAGCAGAGCAAAGCGGTGTTATACGGTTGCGCCCTGTATTGATGACTGCGTTGACAACAATCATTGGAATGGTTCCCCTTGCGCTGGAAATCGGTGATGGTGCAGAAACCTGGGCTCCACTTGCCCGTGCCGTTATCGGTGGTTTAACAATGACAACATTGCTGACTCTTGTTGTCATACCTGTTGTTTATATACTTTTTGAGGAATTCGGCGGTAAAATAAAATCACGGCTCTTTAAAGCCTGATTTAACTTTAAACACTAAAAATCCCGATTTTATTTCGGGATTTTTAGTGTTTTTTGAATTAATATTCCGGTGCATTAACATTCAACCAATTTGAGTACACCTCAAACCAATCAATTTAGCTTCTCTTATCAATGGGAATGTAGTCGGACCGAGGTGGACCGATATAAATCTGACGAGGTCGTATTATTTTTCCGTCTACCTGTTCAGCAGTTTCTTTCCATTGTGCAATCCATCCCGGAAGCCTTCCGATTGCAAACATTACAGTAAGCATGTTTGTCGGAACTCCCATTGCCCTGTACAAAATCCCTGTATAGAAATCGACATTAGGATAAAGTTTTCTGGAAATAAAATAGTCATCCTTTAATGCAACTTCTTCAAGTTTTAAAGCGATATCAAGGAGAGGGTCATTTACATTTATTATAGACAAAAGTGTATCGCACAGTGTTTTGGCGATTTTTGCGCGTGGATCATAGTTTTTATATACAGCATGTCCAAATCCCATAAGCCGAAATCTGTTCTCTTTGTTTTTTGCAAGCTCAACATATTTCGGCACATCACCGCAATCATCATAAATCATCTGAAGCATCTCGATTACAGCCTGATTTGCACCACCATGAAGCGATCCCCATAATGCAGATATCCCTGCACTGATTGCAGCATACAGATTACCTCTGGCACTGGCTACAAGACGAACCGCAGTAGTAGAACAATTCTGCTCATGATCCGCATGCAATATAAACAGTTGATTTAATGCCTTTACAACGTGATGGTTTATTTCGTAATTTTTAACAGGTGAAGTAAACATCATATTTAAAAAATTGGCG
>DATGNN010000474.1:0-8236 GCA_035306725.1 Chitinispirillaceae bacterium
TTTACACTTTTAAGACTTATAAATCTAGAATTAGATCAGACGCGCTATCATACTTAGTTGGAGCAATTTTGCACCCTATTTTCGGCAAAAGTGCTCCGGACAGGTATTGTTTTTATGAATATCTTCATAAGAAACTGCTCGATAACCTGCGATTACGGGATACCTACACCAATGTCGAAAAAAACCAGGTAGATATGACCGTCACAGTATAGAACCCTTTTTGCTGTGAAAGCCGCAATATGTAACTCATCATCAATTGATCATCCGATTCAATTTAAAGTATCTATTTTTTCTTCATGATCGGAATTTTTACCTCAGCAGTAACACCCGGAGCCGGTATGTTATTTCTTATGTCAATAGAACCGCCATGACTTTCTATAATCCTTTTAACAATTCCCAACCCAAGTCCGGTACCACCCTTTCTGGTTGTAAAAAATGGATCAAACAAATGGTCCAGATGCTCCGGTTTTATCCCGGTCCCACGATCTGTGATCTGAATAACAATCAGATCTCCTACCCGTTTTATACCAATTATTATTTCCTGATCAGAACTACTATGAGCACATCCATTTTCCAGAAGGTTGATAATAACCTGTTCAATTTTTGGGCGATCAGCGTATATTGTTACACTTTCAGATTCGCGACTACAATTAATTTTAATAACTCTATTACGATAACAGGATGATTGTTTCCAATAATTAAGTGCTGTTGAAATTAACCAAACAATTGATGTTGGTAACAAGTTACCTTTTTCAATCGGTCTTCCCAGATCCAGCAGGTCACTCATCAGGTCAGTTAATCTTACTACCTGTTTTCTGATATGCTCTATAAAAATGCTATACTCTGGATCTCCGCCTAAATCTTTACTGAGGGCATCTGTAATGGCTAAAATACCATTAAGAGGATTTCTTACCTCATGAGCAACACCAGATGTTAATTGACCGAGAATTTTCATTTCCTGTGATTGCGATAACTGACGTTCAATTAATCTTCTTTCCAGAACATGACCTGTAAATCTGGCGAATATTTCAATCAAATTGATTTCATACTCTTTAAAAACCCTGTTTTCATCATCACATAAACACACAGTACCTAATATTATACCATTACTACTATAAACAGGTATTCCCAAATACGTCTTCGCATCAATAGAATACCTGGTGAATGGCGGATAAATTTGTTTTAAATTTCCATGTAATTGTTTAAACTTCTCGCCCCTGAATGCAATCCCGCAAGGATGATTTTCCAGGTCCACATCAACAAAACATTCACACCTGCCTTTACAATTCTGAGAAATCCATACGAACATATTTTTTTCAATTACACCAACAGCAACAAAAGGAATTGCAAAAATAGAATTTATGCTTGAGATAACCTTATTGATAACGACCTCATGAGAAGCTGTAAAAACCGATATTATTGAATATATTGATTCAATAATTTCATTTCGCAACGCCACCTTATTTTCGGCATCAATTCTTTCTTTTGTTTCTTTTTTTAAAAGTTCGTAACTTCTGTTAAGTGCTTTGACCCATACTTCCCTCCTTTTTTCAGCTTCAGAATATGCCAATTGAATAGCGTTTTCTGCTCTTTTCCTGCTCACTATAATCTCAATTATTCTCGCTGAAGAAAGCAGGGATTTGCGTGCTGTTTCGATTAGAAAAGCTGGTCTGTGCTTATAATTATTTGCTGCGCTTTTTACTAATTTATAATCACCACCATAATACAATGCGATTTTACGAATAATTTGCTCTTCCTGTGGTGGATTCCCATACCCGATACAAATAGATCCAGTTGTTTCTCCTCCGATTTTTACCGGAACACAAAAAATACCAATTCCTGCTTTGCACTTAACATCTGCGGGCACGCCTGTATTAATTACATTTTCACTGACTTTTTTCCAGTACAAAAAACAAGACATTTCATCTGATCTCATGGTTTCCTTACTATTTTCTAATCCCATTTTTTTTGATAAATCATTGAGATAACAACACCACACTGATCGAATTATTTTAAAGGAACAATGACCGTCTTGTTCAAACACACACACAAAAGAATCAAGAAGATCCAAAACTTCAGTAACAATTTCCATTAGCAACCCTATACCAGTGGCATTTACAATATATCCTGATTCATCATATTCAATTAAATCATCATGTTTTTTATCAAAAGTAAGATCCCCCTCTATCTGACATGTACTGCCATTTATCATCCATTCAATGTCTTCAAGATTTTTTTGTTCCTCTCTGCAATCAGTAATATCCAGATTTATTCCAACCCATCCTGCTAAAATTCCCTTATTATCACATACAGGCTTTCCACGACTCAAAGTTTTTCTAACAGTACCAAACCTGTCTTTTAATCTATATTCAGCTTCCCATTCTTCTCCGGTTTTAATGCAATGAAACCATTTATTTATTACTGATGCTACATCTTCTTCAAGAATCCGTTTAGTCCATCCATAATTACAAGCCTCCTGCAACGTCATACCTAACAGGTTCAACAATGATGAACTCAAGTATCGCATATACCCATTTTTATCTGCATACCATAAATCATATGGAATCATATCTCCCAGAGATTTTATCCGCTCTTCTATTTGATTATCTTTTTGAGTTTCGCGGTATAATGTTTGTTCTATATCACTGATTTTTTTTGTTATCGTCATCTCATTCATATCCTCATTCAGCTTTGTGTTCAACGTTATGGAGTACGATTTTTATGCTACAGTTCCCTGTAATGCTTTTTCAGACAACTGCAGGAAAAATGTATTTTTAAAGAGATGCAATTTGAATACAGGTATTTTGTACCTTTACTTATCTTAGCTACCTGGAACTGATATTTACCTGATTTTTTTGAGAGAGAAAATGCTGATCAATGTGTTAAATACAGTGAAGGATCTCGGTTTAGATTTTCAATAATTTTATGTTCTCTTTTCGGATATTCAATCCAAAAAAGAATAACAGCAATCAGATTTTTTTGAAACACTTAATTTACTGAGAAGTTTTAAATTATAAGCTGCTACTAAATAAAAGCTACACACTGTCAGCGTAAACTGATATTTTGCTTGTCACCCAAACATTTTTATATAAGACTGAAATAATATAATTTTTAATGAGTTCAGTATGACACATTTATATAACTTTTCTTTAAAAAGTTTTTAAACTTATACATCAACCGTTTTTGTCCCAAACACATAACCAGAACAACTACCCATTCTTATTCTACCAGGAATCCAGTGAATTACTGAAATCTGGGGCAGGTACCACTTTTTACACACTTGAAACCAGGAAACTTATCGTTTTCGCTACGAATCAGTTCCGGATACGATGTCTATAGATTTATTTGGGACATATTTGATAATATTACAGATTCGATAATTGTTTGTTGTACTTTGCCAATCAAACAGTAACGCCCCCTGGTCAAATTAATTCATTTTAATAATTCATGGCTGATCGTTACCCATTCTAACCCTGTCTCCCCAATTATTCAAAGATATTATACGCCCTGTTGACAGAATCCGCTTTTTCAGACACAAACTACAATCATCACGACTTTCTTCAGTACATGGTTTTCCATCATAAAGCATATATTCTTTTCTCACTTCTTTTGGAGTCAATTGAGGCATTACTACATTTGCTCCAAATCTGAGCCCCAGCTCTCTGCCATCATGTTTCAATGCCTGTAATGCAGTTGTTGCTGCAATATTTATATCTTTCAGGACCAACCTTGTAACTGCGATCATTTTTAAGGATAATAACAGGTTATTATAACCAGAAGGTTCCTTTTCTCCCAATGGTGTATCTGAATGTGGAATATACGGTCCCATTCCTATCATATCCACACCTGTTTTTTTGAAAAAGAGGATATCATCTGCGAGACTTTCAATCGTCTGGCCGGGCATACCGATCATAACTCCTGTACCAACAAAATATCCAATTTCTTTCAGATATTTCAGGCAATCAATTCTTGATTGAATTTTCTGTGTTTGCGGATGGAATCTTGAAAAGAGATCTTCAGACGATGTTTCAATCCTTAAAAGATATCTGTGGGCTCCAGCGGCGAAAAATCTTTTATATGTTTCGAAAGTATGTTCCCCGACACACAATGTAATTCCTAACCCATCAGGAAGTTGCGCAGATACAGTTTTTTCTTTTATTACATATACCAACCTTTCCACTGTATCAACAAATTCCGAATCATTTCGTTCTCCAGATTGTAATACAATTGATCCATAACCCTGTTTTGCACACCACAAGGCAGCATCTACTACCTGTTTTTCCGATAGCGAATACCGCTTGACCTTATTGTTGCTTTTCCTGATACCACAGTAGTAACAGTCATTTCTGCAAATGTTTGAAAACTCGATCAGCCCCCTGAAGTATACCTGATTACCTCTTTCTGATAGGAGGACATTTTCAGCGTTTTTTCTTAATTGCTCAATTTTTACAGGATTTTCCAGGGAAAGCAGTTTAACCAAATCATTTCTTGATAATGATTTACTTGTTATACAATCTTCACTATTCATTCTCCTCCAATTCGCTTAGATGATTTTTTAGCATTTCTTTCTGATTATCATCAAGCGTATCCCAATTGTATACAATAAACCCTTTGCCCGAATCAATCTGTATCCTACCAGGTCTGCTCGGCATTATATTCGAAAAATCATTACTGATACATGTCCATCTTCGACCAGTAATTCTGGCAGAAATGATTTTAATATTATATTCAATTTCTATCTGCTTTATTGATTTCATAATAAACCTGTTTCTAAAAATACAGATCCCGTTCACCTTTTACAGTTTTTTGATACTGGCTAAAAAACGATTCAAACATTTTTGGCATATTTTCTTTTATTTCTTTGATTTCCGATTCTATAACCCGTTCTCCGACCTCTTTTGTTGCAGAACTTGCAAAATCATCAAGCCATTCCCTGAATGTAATAACGGCATTCAATTTACAGAATTTTCCTTCTGCACCACTTCTTAAGAGATCCATAATACATTTTCCTGTTCGTCCACATCTGTAACCAGCTGTACAAAAAGATGTAATATAACCCATTTCTGCAAGTTCTCTGACAACTTCGTCAAGACTTCTTGTATCGCCAAGAATAAATTGCTGGCGTTTTCCAACCTGATTTTTCTCATTCTGATCATTATATGCACCCAGGCCTATTTTACTTGATGCATCTGTCTGGGTTACACCAAGAGGTATCAATTCTCTTCGCATTTTTGCATTCTCACGTGCAGTCAGGATCATACCTGTATATGGCACAGCAAGTCTTAGTACAGTTATTATTTTCCTCATATCTTCATCGTTAACCCGATAGCTGGTATTTTGTGTAAAGGGAGTATTTTCTGCAGGCTCCAGTCGTGGAAAAGAAATTGTATGCGGACCTATTCCGAAACGTTTTTCAAGTTCGATTGTATGATATAATAACCCCATTACCTCAAATTTCCAATCATACAAACCAAATAAAGCCCCAATACCTACATCATCAATACCTGCATCCAGTGCTCTATGCATGGCATATAGCCTCCATCGATAATTCCCTTTTATTGTATCTTTCGGATGAACCCTGCGATAAGTTTCACGATGATATGTTTCCTGAAAAATCTGATATGTACCTATACCAATTTCATGCAGTATTTTGAAATTTTCTATTGAAAGCGGTGCTCCATTTACATTTACACGTCTTATTGCACCTTCTCCGTTTCGCGTTTTTACTTTTACACTATAAATAGTTTCCAGTGTTTTTGCCATATAATCTGTATCAGATTGTGGGTGTTCCCCATAAACGACTATTAACCTTTTATGACCAATTTTCCCTGCGAGTATTTCAGCTTCTTCACGTACCTGTTCCAGAGTCAACACACCACGATGAATGACATTATTATCTGACCGCAAACCACAATAGGCACATCTATTCACACATGTTGTAGACAAATACAGAGGTGCAAATGTAACAATGCGATTATCATATACTTTTCTTTTTATCTGTCCTGCAGCATCCTCCATCTCATCCCATAATTCCGGATCCTTAACATTCAACAAAGCTGCGGTTTCGTCCGGAGAAAGAGTTTGAATATCAAGCGACTTTGAAATAATATCCCGTATTTTGGATTTATCAACTCCTGCATTTGCGGATATCTTCTGTTCGATGTTTTCATCATTTATAAAGTCAAGCGATTCATCATCCTGATACTTTGTAATCTGATCTTCTTTGATTACATTATCTATCCAGTTTTTCAGATCTGTTTTCATGTTTTCTTACTCCTTTTATGATTTTAGTTTTTTTCTAAAATAGTTCGATAAGCATCCAGTGCTGCCGGGAAAGGTGTCAACACTCTTTGCAGAACTCCCTGGAGTAACGAAATCGCAACTCCATAATTTGTAATTGGCACATTTTCATCCGAAGCTTTTTTAATTCTGGATATCATCTCCCGTCTTGTCAACATACATGCACCACAATGAATTATCAGTTTATAATTATCAAGATTTTGCGGATAATCCCGACCACTGCATACATCAATTTCCAGATTCAATCCTGTAAATTGTCTGAGCCATCTTGGAATCTTGACTCTTCCTATATCATCCTCTGCAGGATGATGGGAACAGGCTTCGGAAATTAACACTTTGTCACCTTTTTTTAATTTCTCGATCTGAGCTGCCCCCTTTACTTCTTCAATCAAATCCCCTTTAAACCTTGCAAACAATATAGAGAATGTAGTACATGGGACGTCTTCGGGAGTATCAGCGACCATTTTCTGTACAACCTGCGAATCGCATACTACTATATCTGGTTTACTTGTCAGTCTTGTTAACAAATGTGCATATTCCTGCTCCTTTACAATTATTGCAGCAGCATCATTATCCAGCAAATCCCGAATTGTTTGAACCTGTGGCAAAATCAATCTTCCCTTAGGGGCCTGAAGGTCTATAGGTACAACCAGAACCGCTATTCCTCCTGGTTTCAACTTATCACCAATTATTGATGGCTGACTTATGTGCTCTTCAGGAAGAATTTTTATGAGGGTTTCCTTGAATTCCGTTATATATCGCTCCCTGAATGTTTTGTCAATGCTTGAACAGGAAACAAGATTTGATGATTTTGTTTTAACAAGATCCAGAAACTGTAATGATGGTTTTTCTATATCTATTTTATTAATCACAACCATTGCGGGAATATTTCTTTTCTGTGCCTCGGAGACTATTTTTTCCTCAAATTCACCCCATTTTTCATTCTCGGTAATCACTATGAATATATCTGCTCTGCCAAATATTGCACTGGTCTTTTTTAGTCTGGCATCCGAGAGCTCCGAAGTATCATCAGTACCTGCAGTATCAAGGAACATTACAGGACCAACAGGTAATAATTCCATTGCCTTTTCAACGACGTCAGTTGTTGTTCCTGGAATATGAGAAGTTACAGCTATATCCTGACCGGCAATCATATTGAGAAAACTTGACTTTCCAACATTGGTTCTGCCAAACAGTCCTATCTGAAGACGCATTGATTTTGGTGTCGATTGCATTATCACTCCTTCAAGAATTCTTTCATATCATTTTCCTTGTAACCCAAAGCCATTATTTCTTCGGGAGATAATATTCTTTTCACCAATTGTGCTCCCAGCTTTTTTGCAAGAAACTCCCTGAATTCAATATCAACCAGATTATTAAATTCATCAACCAGACTCTCCGCTTTTTTATAGCCGATATAAGGTAAAAATGCGGTTATCAGAGTAATACTGCTACTTGTATGTTTTTCGCAGTTTACTGAGTTTGCTTCTATATTTTTGACATATTCATCCAGCATTTTATCTGAATTTGACAAAAGTGTAACCGATTCCAATAAAGAAAGGGCTATTAAAGGTAAAAATTCATTAATTTGAAAACTTCCTCTTGCTGCGCAATCAGATATAATCTTGTTATTGGCAGAGACTTTAATGGATGAACTGATAATTGCCTCAGGTATTACCGGATTAACCTTACCGGGCATAATTGACGATCCTGTTTGTACTGCAGGTAATTTCAATTCGCTTAACAGATTATACAATCGCAAATCATTACTGATCTTCTCAAGGTTAACCGCATGAGCTCCCAGAATACCTGAAACCTCTGCAAACACATCTGCATTTGCAGTCTGATCCATCAGGTTGTCGCCTCTTGTAACTGCATAACCTGTTACTTCCCTAAGCTTTTCGATTGCAAGAAAAATGTAGCTCCTTGGTGCTGT
>DATGNN010000475.1:0-15381 GCA_035306725.1 Chitinispirillaceae bacterium
GCAAACAAGGGTAAACCGGCTCCCGAGATCAAGTATATCATCAAAAGGAAGGAATAACATCTCTTCATAAGAGGTCCCATTTGTACTGCAAAAGTATAAAAAAATGTAAAACTTTACATGTTTTGATCTGTTTATTTTGTAATACGCAAGTTTTTAGATGTCTCTGTTTTTCTTAGACGGTTAAATTTACCGAAATAATTCAATATGGGCATCGGCCAACTTAGGCATAGCTCCGTGTTGCTGACATACGTATGCCGAAACTTCCACAGCGAACTGGTGAGCCTTCGGTATCGGTTTTCCATGCATAAATGCCGCTACAAATGCTGCGGTGAACGAGTCGCCCGCACCTACCGTATCGGCCACATGCACTTTAGGCGTGGGTTGAAAGGATGTTTCTTTGTTGTTGAAGACGAAACTACCTTCAGTACCTTTGGTGAGGATGACAATATCGAGTGCAAACCGCCTTAGCAGCTGCATGCATAGCTCCTGCTCATCTATCTCTTTCCAACCGTATAGATCGGCTACGACTTTTATCTCATCGTCGTTTATCTTCAACACATTCGATATCTTTAAGGATTCCTCGATGATGTTTTTCGTGTAGAAATGCTGACGCAGATTGATGTCGAAAATTTTTATACAATCGGCAGGAACGGTTTTCAGGAATTTTTTTATCGTCTCCCGCGATGTTTTGTTGCGTTGAGCCAGAGAGCCGAAGCAAACCGCGGAAGTCCTCTTTGCCAGATTCTCGGTACGTTTGGTAAATGGGATATTATCCCATGCCACGTTCTCGCAGATCTCATACTGAGGAATACCTGCGCCACTAAGCGTAACCTGTACTGTTCCCGTTGGATAATCGGTAGTTTCAATCAGATAGTTGAGATTTTTCTCTTCCAGGGAATTGAGTATTTCCTTTCCTAAGAGATCATTTCCCACAGCGCTGAGAGCGTAACCGTTAAAGCCGAACTGCGACACATGATACGCGAAATTAGCGGGTGCTCCGCCCAATATCTTCCGTTCCGGAAATATATCCCATAATATTTCTCCGAGGCCTACTATTATTTTATTCATATGATTATTTTATTTTTATTCTACCGTTTCTTGCTTTATTGCGTTTATAATCATTTTAATATTTCTGATAAATACCGACAATGTTAAGTATCAAAATTGCCGGTAATCCCAAACAATCTTTCCTATCCGGGGTTTATTTTAGTTCCATACCGACTTTACAGAAAAAACCTGTAAATCTTTCACTTCAATGTTATTTCCCCAAAAATGGAATCCCTCTTTGTTATTTGTATCGGGTTTTCTCTCCATGGAGTAGGAATATGCCCCATCATCGATAAATACTTCTATTGAAGTACGGTCGATATATATATCGGCAGAAAGTTCCATGCTGGTCATATCCTCAGGAGAATAAAATACACCGTTGATCGTGTTAGAATTCATATCATATCCCACAATACGTTGCCCAAACAGATTAAAGCCTGCATCTGTAGCATGTGACAATTTAATTGTAGTTTTAATACGCAGACAATCTGTATTATAAAACTCTTTCAACAGATCATTAGCTTTGTCAGAGGTAAGATTTTGCCAATCACGGACAGGAGTAAAAAGCGTTTCTGTTTCTTTTACGGGTAGATTAAACAGACGAGGGCCATCTTTTGTCGTACGCAGTGTCAGCTCGGTAGGCAGCAACATCATTCCGTTGAAAGGCATCTCCGGGTGACTGATGCGTCCCCATCCCACTTGTATGCGCCTGCTGTCAGGCATATTAGTGAAAGTTTGTGCTGCATAAATAGCACCTGTCGTGTACTGATATTTACCCTTTTCAGGTGTAAATACTTTTCCGTCGAATGATCCGAGCATGTATGTTCCCGAAGCTCCATACATCACCCATTTGGTGTTATTGGGATTTCCGTCGACAGGAAGTTCGAATAACTCCGGACATTCCCAGAATCCTGTGACATGGCTTTCATATTTCCAGTCTTTCAGGTTAGATGAGGTATAGATAGAATGTCCGTCACGTTCATTAAGAACCATTACCCAATGTTTGCCGGGTGTATACCAAAATACTTTAGGGTCACGTGTATCCTTACTGTTCCATATATGCCTGGAGTCTATTACGGGGTTTGCCTCATATTTAGTGAAAGTACGTCCTTTGTCGAGACTATAAGCAATACACTGTACCTGCTTATCCGCTCCGGCAGCGGTATAAATTGCTATCATAGCCGGTGTTTTGCCTTTGTTATATCCGGCTGTGTTGTCATAATCCATTACCGCAGAACCGGAAAACATTCCTCCCAAATGATCAGGATACAGGGCGCTGGGCAGTTCTTCCCAATGTACAAGGTCTTTGCTGACAGCATGTCCCCAGTGCATATTTTCCCACTCGCGCTCGTACGGATTGTGCTGATAAAACAAATGATATTCTCCGTCATAGTATATAAGACCATTCGGATCATTGATCCACCCGCGGCGAGTTGTGAAATGGAATTGAGGACGATTCTTTTCTTTATACAGATTGTCCTGCCCTACGATCACATCATCCTGGAATATCTTGTTTAACCCCTCACTGTTCCCATCGTAACTGATTGTTAAAGTTTTACCTTTCAAATGAGAAACATCTTTAAATACCCAGTAGTCCGCATTACCGGCGGCAAGGCGTATCACTACCGACAAGTCCGGTTCCCCATCTACTTTGAAGGTCATTTTACTCCGATCCTGATCATGCGAAACAGGCAGGTTCAGATACTGCTTATCGATCTTGATTTTTATTTCTTCTGCCGACAGGGAAAGCCCTGCAAAGAGAAAAACACATACGGCTGCTATTTTTAGAGTCAAAGAATTCATACGATTTTTTTAGGTTTGATAATTTGGTAACTGAATAATTAATCAACAAATTAGCACATCATCACATTATCACATCGGAGCTTATCCTTTTTTAAGTTTGAATGTGAGGAATATCAGGTAAACCACACCCACTGTCAGGACAATGAGTGCTCCCGTCTGTGAAGCCATCGTGTCGGAAAGCAACCCCATCAGTAAAGGGAAAACCGTTCCGCCGAAAAGCCCCATGATCATCAGGCCCGATACTTCGTTTTTCTTTTCGGGCATATACAACATCGCTTTCGACAGGATTATCGGGAAGATATTGGAATTACCCAATCCTACCAGGGCAATGGAGATGTAAATGAACGTAAGATTGTTGAATATGAAAAGTCCGGCCATTGAAAGCACCATCAACGCAACGCTTATGGCAAAGAATTTTTTTGCTGAGTAACGTGCCAGTACAAAGGCGCCGGTAAAACATCCGATAGTGCGGAACAGAAAATAAAGACTGGTGGCGAATCCGGCATCGGCAAGCGGCATCCCTAACCGCTCCATGAGTATCTTCGGAGCGGTTACGTTCACGCCCACATCGATACCTACGTGGCACATGATTCCCAGAAACGAAAGTAGTATTGTTTTATCACCCAACAAAGCGAAGCACTGCAAGAAAGTAGACGTTTTACCACCTGTCTCTTCTTCTTTTATCTGCGTAATACCCAGCCAAAGTGTGGCCAGTATCGCCATCGCCATGAATATCGGGAAAAGAAGTTTCCAGTCGCCCAGACTTGCAGCAGCCCAGGCAGCTATCAGCGGAGCGGTGAATGACGCTATTGCCTTCACGAATTGTCCCAGTGTGAGCGAACTTGCCAGCTTATCCCCTTTCACTATATTCGATAACAAGGGATTGATAGACACCTGCATCAGCGTGTTTCCTATACCAAGCAAGGAAAAAGATATGAGCATCGATACAAAACTGTAACTCACAACCGGGATCAGCAAGGCTGCAGCCGTTACTACCAAACTCAACAGCACCGTTTTTCTTCGTCCTATCTTATTCATCAGCATCCCCGTGGGAACGGAGAAGATAAGGAACCAGAAAAAAACCATTGAGGGAAAAAGGTTAGCTACCGTGTCCGACAGATCGAAATCGGCTTTCACGTAATTAGTCGCAATGCCCACCAGATCGACAAATCCCATGGCGAAAAACGCCAGCATGACGGGAACCACTCTTAGAAATACTTTTTCTTGTTTTATCGTGTTCATACTATTACTTTATTTTTCCTTGCCTGTTTCATAATCAATTTCAACTTTTTCACTTATAGTTTTTCACTTACTCCGAATCGGATACACATTTATACTACTGATTGTCACTTCTTCATCGCTTTCGAAAGAAAGGGAGTTATAGGGTTCTGTAGGGAAGATGCTGTTGGTCTGCACCAACTCACCGTCGTTTACAAAACATTCCACCGATGCTCTGTCAACAAAAATCCTGATTTGGTAGCTCTTTTTCTTTACAAGAGGCGCTTTGATGGTTTCCGATGCAAAGTTATCAGAAAAATCAACAATTCCGCTTTTCGACCGGTCGATGCCGAATACGCCCTTTTCGGGATCGAAACTGAACACTGTCCTTTCGCCCTTCCCGTTGGCTAATATAAAGCTGAAGACAGAGGCACTGCCGGCCTCAATATCCATCTCTATCTCAAAGGAACCCGTGTTTCCTTCCGTCAGATTGTCTATCGTATGCGATTTGTTGACTGTGAATGCATCTATCTTCTTTGTATTTCCACGTAAAGCATTCACCTCTTCTGCCGGTGGGTTGGCTACAACAAGGTGTTCACCGTTATGTGCCAGCTTCAGCTCGCGGGGCAGCGTACTGGCTCCCTTGAAATGAACCGGCGGGATATGGTTGGCATAGTCCCAGTTATTCATCCATCCGATAAACAATTTGCGTCCGTCAGATTCGGGAATATTGCTCCAGGTTACGCCTGCATAGTTATCACGTCCGTAATCCAGCCAGAGAGGATAAGGGAGTGCGTCGGGTTTAAAAGTTTTTCCATCGAAATCACCGATGAAATACTGTGTGGCGCTTCCGCCATTGGGTCCGCCGGGATTGATACTCACAAAAAGTACCCATTTGGTCTGTCCGTTATATGTGAGAGGGAACAGGTCGGGACACTCCCACACACCGCCGTGTGCGCCTATGCCTTCACCGAATTCGCTGAGTTTATTCCATTCTTTCAGGTTATCCGAGCCGTAGAAAGAGATAGTCTGTCCGGTTGCCAGTGCCATTATCCATTGGTTCGTAGCGTTGTGCCAAAATACTTTCGGGTCACGAAAATCGGGATAGCTCAAATCGCTCAACACGGGATTTTCCTCGTATGTGGTAAATGTACGTCCATTGTCGAGGCTGTAAGCGATTGATTGGGTCTGAATTTTTCCCGCCGAAGTATAGATGGCGATCATCGCGTCATTGCCGAAACCGGCTGTATTGTCTTTGTCAATTACCGCGCTTCCCGAGAAAATTGAGCCGAGAGAATCGGGTGCCAGTGCGAACGGCAGATGCTCCCATGAAACCAGGTCTTTCGATACGGCGTGTCCCCAGTGCATGTTTGCCCAGCGCGACCCGTAAGGGTTGTATTGGTAAAACAGATGATATTCACCGTTGTGATACACCATTCCGTTGGGATCGTTCATCCAGCCGTATTTTGGTGTAAAGTGATAAAGCGGACGATAGGTTTCGCTGTAATCGAATTCGAAGCTGTCGGATTGTTTTATGCGGGAAAAGCCGATATCCGTTTTATTTACGTGTTCAAACGTGAGCGTGACTTTCCTGCCTTTGTATTTCGATACATCGATGGGTACCCAATAGCCTGTTTTCGTCTGTGAAACACGGATATACATCGGTTCACCGATCTTTTCACCATCCACTGAGAATTGTACGACCGACTCCGGAGCGTTGTCCTCAACAGGTATCAGGATATAATTTTCGGTTACGTCAAAATTTATTGTATTTCCCGCGGAGCAAGCATATAACAGGAATGCACTGCATCCTAATAATAAATGTAGAATTTTCTTCATAACTTTCTATCTATGTGATATTTTTGATTCTTGTAAAGTATAATCAGGGTGTTTCCCAGATTGTTATTTCCGTAACTTTAATAGTTCCGTTGTCCGAGAAGATTGTCCAGGGATTTTGATTCATCTTGTAAATACGGTTTGTAAATGCTGTATTGTTATTCACATATACTACGGCTATTGACTTTTCGATAATAATCTTTACGTCAAAAACCTTATTCTCCGGAACGACAAGTGGGGTAAAGTTCAGCTCTTTCCTGTTTGAACCTGTTTCGTTGTGCATAAACAGGGAAGGCATGTTCCAGCGATTGTTCGGCGTCAGATCAAAGGAGACTGAATATACTTCCGATAAATCATCGCACGCTCCGAAAGAAAACCCGAAATGATCCGATTCCGATGCGTCAATTTTCATCGAGATTTTAACCGGGCCGTTATTCCTGTTGAACAGTGCGTAGCTTCTCCCGGAGGCTTGGGCGGTAATGCTGTATGAGCCGTTATTGCCTGATACATTTCCTTCTGATCTTATCTTTTCGAATTCGACTTTCCGATTGAATTTTGCATCTACAGCCTCAGGTATTACCGGGTATAGATGTCCGTTTGCCTGTTGCACAATCTTATGTGTTATCAATGATCCCGCCCAATCCAGTTCATTGTTGTTGTTTACCGCTCCTCCGGTTGAACACCAACCCGACAAGTAGCGGTTTGTACCGTCACCCGCCGTTTTTGCGGCATAAAGGTATAATCCGTCAAAAGTCTCGTGGTGTCCTGAAGCGTCTTCGCTCCTCCTCCACGGCCCGTCGGGTGAGTCGGCTATACGGTAAAATGTCTTACGGTGTTCATCGCGGTTGATGCGTGAAAAGACCAGATACCATTTATCGCCTATTCTGAAAATGTCGGGACATTCCAGAATTTCGGAATTCGTTTGAATTTCATATATCGCCGGATTATCGGAAGTCGTTGCCATTAAAGGTTCAATCAATGACCAGTTTATCAGGTCGGATGATGTATAGCGTGCAAGCGCCCCTTTTCCGTCTTTGCGCGTAGTAACAAGCATTACATATTTTTCGCGGGTCTCATCCCAGTACACATGCGGGTCACGGAAATTATTCCGGTCAAATCCGTTTGGCGCCTGAAAGGTAGCCGAAGGTTGCTTCGTCCAGTTCAGTAAATCGGCAGATGTGGCAAGCATCACTTTTTCGGCAGGGTCAAGATTGCTGTTGTGCCCCGTATAATAGCCATAATAGGTATTTTCCGCTTTGATAAAACTACCGGTTCCTATCCATTCCTCCTGACTGCCTGTGGCGCCTGCCGGCAGTGCCTGTATAAAGCCGTCAAAAGTGGCGTAATCTGCCGTTCTTGTCAAATAGATGGGATGTTTGTTGGCATTTTCGTAAAGGTAAAACAGGTAGAACCTTTTTTCATCGGCGTTGTAATACGGCATGGGGTCGCCTACATAACCCTGCTCCGGTTTGTAGAATGTTTGGTACATACCGGATTCCTGTGGGTTCCTGCACGTGGTAGACATATCTACGGTCGGCTCATCAGGCTCAGGTTCAGGAGTTATGTCATCACCGCTATTACATCCGGCCAATAAGTGAGAGAAGAGTAAAGCCGGAAGTATCAGTAAATACATTTGTCGTTTCATATACCTGTTTTATGTTGAGTACGTGGAGGACATTATTGCCCTGCCACGTACAAAAATACATATTTTACTTAATTTTTAGGGATCGCTTTCAATTCGTCCCAATACATACGATGTGTCGTGAAAGCTACAGGCTCACCATTAGGATGTTCATGCGGCATCACCAGGATATTGTTAATTATCGCCGTACGATTCTCCGGGATATTGAACACCAATTCCTGCCATTCGCCAAGATGATCTTCAGAATACCAGGCCCTCAACCAGTCTTTGTTGGTTTCACCATCGGACTGAATTTCGATCTGCACATCTCCCGCGACCTCTTTCAGTATCATAACCGAAAAACGGTCGTATTCGGCAGGGTTGATGTTTACTTTATTGTTATTCCACAAAGCTCCTCCATGCCAGCCTTCCCCGGTAACTGCATCCCGTACAAAAGAGGCGCAGAAAGGTGTATTATTGATACCGCCGGTATTTGGGTTAGGATAAGGACTGTCTATGGTAACCACTAAGCCGTCCCAATGCGGGATTATATTTTCGCCGTTGTAAATAAGCAATGGCAGTTTGGGTTCTTCTCCCGGGATCACGGTCACGGAATAGGTGAATGTTTCTCCCTGGTAAGCAAGTGTGTAGGTGACAGGCGAAGTGAAATCAATAAAACTACCCGGCTCAGGCGATATCACGGCGCCGTCTGTGTACTCTATCACAGGGCTTAGTTCAGTCACGTCCGTCCCTTCCGGAAGATAAATCACGATACTGTTGTCGTCCTGATTGATGATACCGTTCCGGTTTCCGATACGGAAAGAAGTGATCTCTGCTTTGATTTCCATCACCGTTACCCGGTACGTATTGTACAGATTGCCATTGAATACCCGGTATTCTATGGGGGTATTTGCTGAAAAAGTGAAGTTCTGCGCTTCACCGGAAGCCGGTGATACTGTTGCGTTCGCGGGTAATGTGATGACAGGAGCCACAGCCGACAGGCCAGTCCCTGAAGGCACCAGAACGGTAATCGTTCCATTATCGTTATTGATGATCCCTTCCACATTATTGACTTTGAATGAGAGGATATCCACATCAGCCGTCAGGTCGAGTGAATCACCTTTGTCGTCATTGCAGGCAGTGAAAATGCCGCCTAAGAATATGATGAGCGTTAAACTTATGTTTTTTAATATCTTCATACGACTCAAATTTAATTTTTTCGTGTGATATGTAGCCTGTTACCGAAAAAGCAGCAGGCTTCCTATTTGACTATTTTAATATCCCGGATTCTGTTCGTACATGAACTTACTCAACCTGATTTGCGCTTCGGGGATGGGTAGGTATTCATGTTGATTCGCATTAAATTGTGCGGAAGAATAATAGGGCCTGCGCATTCTTTCTACGTTATAATACTGATTCATGACTTGTTCGGCAATTCCCCATCGTACAAGGTCGAAGAAACGGCCGTTTTCCATTGCCAACTCCAGGCGGCGCTCCCAACGCAAAGCCTGGCGGGCAAAAGATTCGTCCCATGTGCAGTTTATACCGTCCCTGTATATGTCGATATTCATTCTGTCTGTCGCGTAATCAACAAAAGCCGTACTGTTTCTTGCCCGCGTGCGCACCTGGTTGATTAACGGCAATGCTTCCGATGACCGGTGTAGCTCAATCAGCGCTTCGGCACGCATCAGCAGTACATCGGCAAAGCGGATCAGTATACGGTTCTTCGAGTTGGCGTAAAAAGGCACCATAGGTACAAAACAATCGCAATCGGGATCTACATTTTCTTTCAGCGAAGCATAAAAATAGTAATCTGCAGGGTTCCGGTTCCAACTTTCCTCATAAATACGATCGGAATTGTACTTGTACGGAAGACCGGGAATGGCTACCGTATGAAAGAGCCGTGGATCGTACTGTTCCTGCGTACTGTACTGATCCAGCGTATTGTAGTTTTCGAGCGGCAATCCGTTTCCTGTCGTACGGAAAGCATTCACGAGACTTTGGCTTGGTTTATTGAAATCGCAGCAACCCAATCCCATCGGTACCGAAAGCAAGTCTGAAAAATTCAGGCGTCCGAATCTTGTTCCGTCGTCTTTAGAGTATTGAACCGAAAACAGCGCTTCGGGGCCATTCTCATAACTTCCCGGCAGGAAATTGAATGCGAAATCAGGCTCCAGTGTATAACCCGACGAAAGTACGATCTCCGTGTTGTCCAGCACTTTTTGCAGATCCGCCTGATCGATACCGGTTACAGCATGCTTTTCAGGATCATCTTGCCGATAGGCTTTATACAGGTAGGTTTTAGCCAGATAGGCTGCTGCGGCTGGTTTACTGGCACGTCCTGCTTCAGCTTGTACATCCGGTAGGTGATCGACGGCATACTGGAAGTCATCGGCTATTTTCTGCCATAACCCATCGTTGGTCAATGCCCTGTTGGAAATGGTCTCGTACTCATCCACCGACGTATTTTCATCCACATAAGGCACATACTTGAACAGTATTTTTAACAAAAAGTAAAAGTGTCCGCGCAGGAAACGTGCTTCACCCAATTTCTCCTCTTTGTTATCAAGGTTTTCGGCTTCCTGTATGGCGCGAATAGCGTTATTGGCACGTGAAATGGCGATATAGCATTGAAACCATAAGCGATCCACTTCGCCAAAATTCGGCATTATATTGTTCGACACTTCAAAAAAGTGAAACACCTGTATATCCTGTGGGCCGGAACCTCCTTTATAAGCATCGTCCGAGCGGACTGTCCCGTATGGCCACAGGCTGAGGGGGACATCGTAATGGTCGTTGCCCAAAGCCGAATAGGCGGCTGTCAATAATCTTTCCGGGTCGTTTACCTGATCGGAACTCAATACGCCCTTGGGAGTTTCATTCAGAAAATCGGCACATCCCGACATAAGAACGACGACTACAACTATTGAGATGATTTTATTTAATTGCATATTATAATAATGATTTAACATGTGTAACGATAAAAATTAAAATATTACGTTCAATCCTACAGTCCATGTGGTAGGAATAGGATAACCCCAACCTGCGTTTTCGGGATCTACTCCCGTAAAGTCTTTTGATTTCACGGTAAACAGATTCTGTCCGCTGACGTAAAAGCGCAAACGGTTCATTTTCATTTTTGAAACAATATCTGCCGGTAGCGTATAGCCCAGGGATAAATTGCGTAGTTTCATGTACGAACCGTCTTCGATGAAATAAGTCGAAAACCGTCCTTCGTCGTTGGTATTGATCGTTTGCAAAGCGGGGATGGTTGACCCTGTGTTTTGCGGCGTCCAGGCATCCAGCAGGCGTCTTCCCTTGTTGGAGTTGACATCATCGACACTCCAGAAATCCGTCTGTGCTTTGAGCCAATTGTGTACATCAATCCCCTGCACGCCCTGGAAATAAGCGGTAAGGTCGAAACCCTTGTACTGAAGGGCTATATTCAGACTATATGAAAAATCGGGATGCGGACTGCCTATCCATGTACGGTCTAAATCGTTGATCTCATTATCTTCGTCATTCACGTTTTTGTAGCGTATGCGTCCGATACCTTTACCCGTCTGATTCACATGTGCATCCACTTCTTCCTGGTTTTGGAAGATACCATCGGCAACATAACCGTAGAAAGAGCCTAAAGGACGACCGATAATGTTGTCACCCGGACGACCGCCATAAGAGTTTTCTACAGATTCGGGCAGATAAGTGACCTTGTTTCTATATGCCGAAACAATTCCGGTAATGTCGTACTCCAACCCGAACGAAGTGCTGTTTTTGTAACCTGCGGAAAAATCAAACCCCCGGTTTTCCATCGAAGCGCCGTTGGACCAACGATAGCCTCCTTCACCCACAATACCGATATAAGCGGGATTGATCAACATATCTTTTGTAGCCTTGATATACCAATCGATAGAACCGTAAAGGCTTTGGTTGAAGAGTAAGAAATCCAGCCCGATATTGGTCTGTTCGGTAGTTTCCCATTTCAGGTCATCGTTTTCGGTCTGGATTTTCCGGTATCCTGAAGGCAGATTGCCCGAACCCGATCCCGCAAGGTCGTATGCCGTACCATCTATGATATTCCAGGTCGGGTCTCCGATACCGTATTCAGGAACGAAGAGCGCGTAAGTCGCAAGATTATCGATACCCTGGTTTCCTGTCTGCCCCCAACCGAAGCGTAATTTCAGGTCGGAAATGTAGTCTTTGGTATTTTCCATAAAATTTTCTTCCGAAATCCTCCAACCGGCTGTTACGGCAGGAAAAGTGGCAAAACGGTTATTTCTTCCGAAGCGGGAAGAGCCATCCTGCCGGATAGTAAACGAGGCAAGGTAACGGTCGTTATAGGAATAGTTGGCTTTTCCGAAATAGGAAAGCAGGGAAAACCCTGTTGAGCCACCGCCAACAGATGCGGTTCCGGTACTTACGCCGGGCCACATATATTCGGGTGTTTCGATGGCAAAAGCACCTTCTCCCGAAGTATAAGCGTTAAAGTTTATGTCGCTTTGCCGGTTCATTTCCACACCTGCCAACACATCAAACCTGTGCCTGTCGATTGTTTTCTGATAAGTGGCGGTATTCGACCATGTCCATCTCATCCAATGGCCCTGCTCCATATTTACCGCCGTATTGTCGCTGTTCATGAAGCCCGAACGATAGGAATGTACCATATGACGTTTATAGAAATTGCCGTAATCAATGCCATAGCTTGAGCGAAAGTGTAAATCCCTGATTATTTCCAGATCGGCATATGTATTTCCGAACAAACGCCAATAAGCGTAGGCGTTATTCCGATTGTCATAAAGCAGGCGCATGGGATTATGGCGGTCGTTCATGCCTCTGGAGGGTCCACCCCAGCCTTCACCGTCTATCGTGTGTACCGGTATCATGGGTAATGCCTTTAAAGAAAGGTCGAGGACATCGCCCGGCGCCTGTACTTCACTTGTCCTGTTCAATGTGAAATTTTCACCGATAACCAACCTGCCGTCAAACAATTTATAATCGGTATTGATACGTGCCGAAATACGGTTGAAGTCGGTATGCTTAAGCGTTCCGTCGTTGTAAAAATACCCCAGGGACAAAAAGGAACTGCTTTTTTCTGTAGCCGAACTAAGAGACATGTTATACGATTGGATCAACCCGGTTTTGGATATTTCATTAAACCAATCGGTGTCAGAAGCAAGCATTGTCCGGTCATTATCAACATATTTAGCCAGATAAATATTATTGAGTTGGGGGTGTCCGTTGGTATCGTAACCCCAATCGAAGCTGTAACCGATATTGTTACTGTTCGGATTACCGCCTCCGTTTACCGATGCCTGCCACAAAGCCTGTCCGTATTCGCGCGCATTGAGCACCTCCATGCGGTTATTAAAATAAGTGCTCGTGAGAAAAGCATCGAAAGTCAGTTGGATTCTTCCGGCCTGTCCCTTTTTGGTAGTAATAATGATAACCCCGTTGGCGGCACGTGAGCCGTAGATACTTGCAGAGGAAGCGTCGCGAAGAACCTGAATACTTTCAATATCGTTTGAATTAAGCTCGTGCATACCGCCTTGCGTGGGTACACCATCAATAATATAAAGGGGATTCTGGTCGCTGTTGAGGGAGCTGATGCCGCGAACACGCACGGTAGCTGCTCCGCTCGGATTGCCATCGGCGCTGATGGTCATACCGGGGACACGTCCCTGAAGTGCTTTCATCGGATTGTTCTCTGCAACGGACAATATATCTTCCACGCTTACCACCGAAACGGCTCCCGTTAAATCAGCCTTACGCTGCGTGATATATCCTACCGCTACTACTTCATCGAGCAACTGCATATCTTCGGTCATTGTGATATTCAATACCGTTTGCCCGTCAATAGGTATTTCTAATGTTTCAAAACCAATGTAGGAAATAACCAATACATCGGTTCGACCCGCTTCCAGACTAAAGTTACCATCTATATCGGTTACGGTTCCCACGTTTTTTCCTTTTATAAGGACATTTGCCCCGATAACAGGCTCCGAATCGGTAGCGGATACTATGTTTCCCCGGATCGTAATTTCTTGTCCCCATGATAAAAAGGGGAGAGCCAGGAAAATCAATAAAGTCGATAGTTTTTCTAACATCTTCTTCATCTCTGGTTTTAAAATTAAAATTATATATATAGACTATGCTGCTTTTATTCCTATACATTCGTTCTGAATAAAGAAATAGATTCTTCCGTTTTATAGGGGAGGGCTTAAATGCAGAATGTGTTTCATCGTAAAGAAAACAGTATTCGCCGGATGATGATTCCCCTGATATATTAAAATGGTAATAAAAACAGTTCTCCTTACTTCACAATGTTATGCTGTTATGCTCACAAATAATTATTGTTGAAAACAGGTTTTATTTCCGGGTACAATGATAGATGCAGAGCCTGGATTTGCCAATAAAAAATGTAACGAAGGCTGTCAAATTTGTAAACGAAGAGTAAATAAACAGCCTGGATTTCAATGATGATACAGAAATGTAACAAAAATGATAAGGAATAGAGGTTGTTCCCGGGGCTGTTTTCAGGATTTAGGAGTGTGTGTGGTATGAATTCCGCAAGTGCGGTTACTTTTTTTCCATGTATTCGGAAGGAGTCATGTTAAAAACGTCTTTGAAACATTTCGAGAAATATGCCGGAGAGGAAAATCCGGTCTGATAGGCGACCTCACTGACGGAGAAACGGCGTTTGTCAAGTAGTTCCACTGCCTTGCTCAGTCTGAAGTTGCGTAGATAATCAACAGGTGTAAGTCCGGATATCTCCTTTATTTTCCGATATAGATGAACGCGCGAAATATTCAGTTCTTCACTTAGCTTTTCTACTGATATATCGGTTTTTGCATACGACGTTTCCAGTAGCGAGATAAATTGGGAGATAAAGATTTCATCGCTACTGTCAATTTTCTTGTTATTTTCGATTATCGGAATGCCGCCTGTTTGCATCGTCTGCATAAACTTTTTCTGCAAACGGCGGCGTTCTTCGAGTAAACGTATGATTTTTACTTTTACATAATCTATATGGAATGGCTTGCGGATATAATCGTCAGCTCCTTCGGCAATACCATACATTCGCTGGTCTATTTCTCCCAATGCTGTAAGAAGGATGACCGGGATATCCGACAGTACAGGTGAAGCCTTGATTTTTTTACATAGCTCGAAGCCATTCATCCATGGCATCAACACATCACTCAGCACAAGGGTTATGTTTGTCTGCTTTTCCATAAGCTGCAACGCTTCCAGGCCGTTTTCTGCCGTCAGCACCTGAAAATTTTCCGAGAGCTCTTCCGAGAGGTATTCTCTGATTCCCTGATCGTCCTCCACAATAAGTATCGTATAATTGTACTTCCTGGCTGTTATCTCCCTTGTTCTTTCAGCATCAATAATTGATTCTGTATCAGATTCCAAAATCTTGTTTTGGTTTTCTATTATACTATATTCAGGTAAATGGTGTTTACCGGTAGGAATTTCGATGGTAAATACCGTTTTTTTATTCGGATCGCTTTCCAAGGAAATTTTACCACCGTGCATCTTCACAAATTCCTGTGTAAGATGTAACCCTATACCGGTACCTGTCTTATTGTCGCTACTATCTGTATAAAAACGATCGAAAACAAGTGGCTGCTTATCTTTGCTTATTCCAGTCCCATTGTCACTTACAGTTATCGATATTTTTTCGTCATAACAGTGCATATCCACTGCTATTGTTCCGTTGTCCTGCGTAAATTTAAAAGCGTTAGACAATAGATTCACCAGTATCTTCTCCATCTTATCGGCGTCGAACCATAATTGGGCAGAAGGTTTGTTTGAGGTGAATGAATAGTGTATATTTCTGGTTTCGGCCAGTTCGT
>DATGNN010000476.1:0-9327 GCA_035306725.1 Chitinispirillaceae bacterium
TGAGTACTGTAATAAAAAGATCCGAAAACAAAACAGATTCTTCTCCAGTGTTTTCGTGGGATACAGGCCAGAAATCCCATTTCCAGAAATCTGATACTGCAAGTGCAAGCAATGCACGGCCCGAGAAATTGCCGGAAAAGATAATGCTTGACGTATCCGAATCGTGGGTTATGGATAATAATGGTGACACCGCTGCAATATTTTCAGGAAGAAATATTCGTGAAGGCGGGGGGAGAAGGCTGGTATTAAAATTATTGAAATATCTGCTCCCTGCAACGTGTTTAATATATGAAATATTTTTAGAGGGCTTGAAAGATGATGTGTTTGGGAGAATAGAGGCAAATACCAGTATGCCGTTTTTATTTAATTTCTGAACCTCTTTTTTAATCTTCGAATTCCATGAAAGAAAAAATATTATATCGGCAGTACTGTTTTTTAAACTGACTTCATCAAAATCTTTATCTCTGGAAACGGCTAACTTAATAAAACGTTGATTCAGTGATGGACCGGCAGATACCAGGGCATATTTAAAAGATTGTGGAATCGTTGAATACATGGCGTAGTCAACTGAATGCAGGGAATCTGTATCAAGTAAAGCCTCAATTCTCAGGATATGCTTTCCTGATTCAAGACCCGAAACCGGTATTGAAACAGTTTGATATGAAGTACCGGAATCGATTACAAATTCATTGTTGTAAATTAAAGCATTCTTGTTGTAGAGATTTATTGTGCATTTGCTTTTTTGTTGAGTTCTTACTTCCAATTTTGACTCTATTTTAAAACCGCAATTGGCAGTAACTGAGTTATTCTTTGCAGAAAAATTGATTTTCAGGTATGGATTCGGGGTAAATGAGCTTAAATTATGGTAATAAACATTTTTATCAGATAAAGCATCATGGGGAATGGAATTATTGGACCAGTTACCATCTGTAATTAGAAGTATTTCTGATGAAGATTTAATTTCAGGATTGTTAAGACTGAAAGGGAAAAAGCTTTTTTTGTCTGAAAAGCTGATGTCGGAAGGTTTCGAAATCTCTCGTAATGAATCACCAAAAAGATAAAATTTGAATCTGTTTTTTTGCTTTGGAAAAGAGGAATCTGAAGAGTTGAGCTTTTCCAGGAGCGGGATTATATTTGTATCTGGAGAAAAAAGATTCATGCTCTGTGATGCATCCATTAAAACAGAAATAGTCGAATCTGGAGAAAGTAGCCGCTCGAACCTGAATACCGGTTCCAGGAAAGAAAGAAGAACTGAGATCATCAGGAGTATTCTAAGAGAAATCAGGGCAATTTTTTGCCAATTTTTTAATGAAAAACGTGAATAGCGGTAAATCGTCAAGCCTGCAGATAAAAAGCAGAGGGTTATTATTAAAAAATGCCAATAGCTCATTTGTACAGTCGATTAGAAATGATTGTATCGTGTTTCCAGTAACGGTCATTTGTTTCAGGATAATCCGTTGTATAATGAAGTCCCCTGCTTTCTTTGCGTTTAAGGGCAGAATTGATAATAAGTTTAGCGGTTGTTACAATGTTACGCAGTTCAAGAAGAGGAACCGTGATACGGGTACGCCGGTAAAAATTTTCTATCTCTTTTTCAAGCAGGCAGATTCGTCTTAAGGCACGGTTAAGCCGAAGATTTGAACGTACAATTCCAACATAATCCCACATCACAGATTGTATTTCCTTGAAATCGTGGGCCAATAAAATCCATTCCTCATTGTCGGTTGTTGTACTGTCATCCCATTCCGGTATAAGCATGGGATTAATAATTGGAATATTTTTTATCCTTGTTCCACAATTCATTGCTGCACGACGGCCAAATACAAGAGCTTCAAGAAGAGAATTTGAGGCTAATCTGTTAGCACCGTGGACGCCTGTACAGGAAACTTCACCACATGCATACAGATTTTTGATACTTGAGTTTCCATTGATATCGACCTGAATACCACCGCACAGATAATGGGCTGCAGGAACAACTGGAATGAGGTCTTTTGTGATATCAATTCCATATTCTTTACATCTGGAGTAAATGTTAGGGAAATGTTTTCTTACCTGAGATGCTGCAACATGTCTGATATCAAGACAAACATGATTTTTACCAGAAATTTTCATTTCGTTATCAATAGCCCTGGCAACGATATCTCTTGGAGCCAGTGATTTTAACGAATGGTATTTGTCCATGAATTCATTCCCGTCAATATCTTTCAGATTTGCGCCAAACCCCCTTAATGCTTCAGAAATAAGAAATGAATTAGCTTCAGGATGGTAAAGGGTTGTGGGATGGAACTGAATAAACTCCATATTTGCTATAGTTGCGCCTGCCCTGAAAGCCATTGCAATTCCATCACCTGTAGCTATATCAGGGTTGGTCGTATGAAGATATACTTTACCTGCGCCACCGCTTGCCAGGCAGGTGATTTTTGATATAATCGGGTTTATGGTACCAGAAACAGTATCAAGAACATAAGCTCCATAACAACATATTTGTGAATGTTTTCTTTTTGAGATATGGTGATTTGTAATCAGATCTATGGCAAAATGATGTTCGTAAATTTTTATGTTTTTGATAGTGCGTATTTTTTTAAGTAAACGTTCCTCAACCATTTTTCCAGTCAGGTCATCAGCATGTACAATTCTGTTAAGTGAATGACCCCCTTCTTTTCCAAGGTGGAGATTGAAAGGGTTGGTTTTTTTTGCAGATTTTGAAAATACTACACCCCATTCAAGTAACTCTTTAATCCTTTCCGGTCCTTCTTCAACAAGTATGGATACAGCGTTTTTATTACAGAGTCCTTTTCCGGTAATGAGCGTGTCATTAATATGGCTGTTAAAATTATCATTTGAGTCAAGTACACATGCAATACCACCCTGTGCGTGATTAGTGTTAGAATCCGTATCCTGTTTTTTTGTAATCAGAATCACAGATCCGTATCGGGATGCCTGGATTGCATAAGTAAGGCCAGCGATTCCACTTCCTGTAATCAGGAAATCGCATTTTTCTTTCACTGAAAGTCCTTTCAAATTATTATGGGTGACAAGAGTCAAAATTCTGCATTTTGTTTGAGCAATGCAGCATTCTGGCGTGCTTTTTGTCCGAGGTAACCGCCATGGTGTCTGAGACCATACTGTTTTCGTGTAAACTGCTTTTTCTCCATAAGAACCAAAGAGAGTGCATCTCCTATAGCCAGCATTACAGTAGTGCTGGCTGTGGGAGTTAACCCGAGCAAACACGGCTCCTTTATTTCACCCATATTAATCACAATATTGCTTAAAGACCTTATTGTTGAATCTGGGTGAGATGTTATACTTATAATTTTATCAATTCCGAAATGATAAGCCAGTTCGAGCATTTCTATTACTTCTCTGGTTTTTCCGCTTGTAGAAAACGCTATGATGACATCACCTTCTGCCAAAAGTCCAAGGTCACCATGCGCTGCTTCACCGGGGTGAAGAAATGATGCCGGAGATCCTGTTGAGCATAATGTACCTGCAATTTTCTTTGCGATATTACCTGCTTTGCCCATACCGGTAGTGATTATTTTTCCTTTGCATTTGAGTAAAATGTCAACAGCTTCTTCAAAACTGTTTCCTAGCGGGATATTCATCAGTGCTTTTGCTTCAGCTTCAATAATTTCTCTTGCCCTGTCAAGAATAGCTTTCACCCTTGCCCCTGGTTATAATTTATCATTGTTGAACCCTTGATTATCAAAATATACGTAATTCCAGGTTTGCAGGGGAAGGGATAAATTAAAAACGAGAGTACCGGTTACGATATAAGGGTCTCTTCGGGTATCACAGGACTGATTTGTGCATGCCTGATAATATCTTGATATAGCCCTGATTTATGACAACTTCAAAAAAATTCATAATAGACACTAAAAGTATCTGCAATATCGTATATTTAATAATTTGATTTAACCCGGAATAGTCCAGTTTCATGATCTGCTTCGTGGACATTGGTGTAACAGAAGCTGGTTAATTGCCAGGGTATTTCATAAGTTTAATATCACACACTGGTTTGTTTTTGCCAGAACCGTAATGGAGGGAAACTGGTGGAAATTTCAATCTCTACTAAATTTAAGATTTTAATTAGAGGATAATTTTATTTATATTGAATATTGCTGGAGGTGATTAACTGGAGAATTGAGCCGGTTGCAGGGCTGATCAAAATACCACCTTGTCGGGCAGACAGTTGTGATGCAGGATTTACTTTTTTATTATTTCTCAATAATAGTCTCTAAAACATTAATTACTTGTGGTTTTCTTAAATGCGCCTGGGGACCGTTGCAGAAATTGTAATCTCTTATTGGTTATCGGGCACTCATCAAAAGAGGGGTTAAGAATCCAGATGCAATTTTGCAAATAGACTCGCGTAAAGGAGTTGTTACTGCTTTTAAATAGCCAGTGGTTTTTATTATTAAATGGTTCTCTATATCCAGGTCTTTATTGAAGTACTTATGCTTAATAAGAACTGACTGTATATATTTCATTTACCAAAAGAACACATAAAGTTGCCAAGAAAAATTCTATATATACCAGGTATTGCGGCTATTGTTTTTGCCATTATTATATTTTTAAACAACAGAGATTATTTTTCAAACGTTTTTTTATCAGAAAATACTGGAAAATCGGATCAGTTACCAAAACTGAATGTGTCATTGGAGGAATCATTTAATAACGATTTTATGAATTCTGGTGAATCTGATTTGAAGGACTCTGTTGAGAAACCGGCCTTTTTTCAAAAAATAAAGGTTTTTGATTGTATTATCAGCAATAGACCTGATATCAGATTAAATCTTGAATTAGAGATATGGTACGAAAATCAAAAAATGGGTCCGGAGATTAGAATAAGAAAAAATGACATTCAAACGATGGTTAAAAATGTCTTAAGAGTTAAAGAGTTGGGAGAAATTAAAAAAGAACAGCTCAGAAAAGAATTGATTGAAGCAATAAATAGTATTTTTGAAATGGATATCCTGAGAGAAATAAAGTTCAGGAGCTTTCATATAGAAAAGGCCGAATCGACATGACACTACTGGATATTTTAGGATTTGTTTTTGGTTCAAAGCAGGAACGTGATATTAAAAAGCTTTATCCTGTTCTGGAGCTTGTAAACAATTGGCGTGAACAGGTCAGCAAGCTTGATGATGATCAGCTGCATGCAAAAACTGATGAGTTCAAAAAGCGGATAACCGAGGGCGCTACATTGGATGATATACTGCCTGAGGCGTTCTCTGTGTTCAGGGAAGCTACTCACAGGGTCCTTGGTGAAAGGAAAATGGTTTTTGACAATCATCTCAACAAAGAGATCCCATTTATGGCACATTTTGATGTGCAGGTTATTGGCGCGATTGTCCTTCACCAGGGAAAAATTGCCGAGATGAAAACCGGGGAAGGTAAAACGCAGGTAGCTGCGATGGCTGCTTATCTTAATGCTCTTACAGGAAAGGGTGTGCACGTAATAACAGTTAATGATTATTTAGCGCGCCGTGACAGTGAATGGATGGGTAAGATCTTTAAATTTATGGGACTTACTGTTGGATGTCTTGACCTTACAGAGCCTAACAGTTCCGAACGTCGTGATGCTTATGCATGCGACATAACTTTTGGTACAAATAACGAGTTCGGTTTTGATTATCTTCGGGATAATATGGCTACATCTCCCGAACATTGTGTTCAGCGGGAGTTAAATTTCGCAATTATTGATGAAGTTGATAATATTTTGGTTGATGAAGCCAGGACGCCTTTAATTATTTCAGGTCAGGTAACACGTTCGAATAAGGAGTACGAAGAGCTTAAACCAAGAGTCGCCAAACTGGTTAGTTTACAAAACAAACTGGTTCAGAAAGTTGCTGCTGAAGCCGAGGAACTGTTGCAACAGGAAGGTAAAGAGTATCAATGTGGTTTGAAAATGTTGATTGCACAACGTGGTGATCCTAAAAACAAACGCCTTGCAAAGTTGCTCAAAGAGCCAGGGGTTGCAAAAAACATGAAAACAGTTGAGACCGATTACCTGCGTGATAAAAAACTGCATGAAATTGATGAAGAGCTTTTTTATACAATTGATGAATCTGGTCACAGCGCCGAACTTACAGAAAAGGGACGTGCTTCAATTAGCGCAGATAATCCGGAGTTTTTTATTGTACCTGATCTTGCAGAAATTATTGGAAAAATTGACAATGATTCATCTTTGACCCAGGAAGAAAAATCTCTTAAACGGGAGGAAGCTCACAGGTTCTATGCTGAAAGATCTGAAAGGATACACTCTGTAAGTCAGTTGTTAAAAGCATATTCATTATATGAGTGTGATGTTGATTATGTAGTGCAGGATGGGCAGATTCTTATTGTTGATGAATTTACCGGTAGAATTCTTCATGGAAGGCGATACAGTGAGGGACTTCACCAGGCTCTGGAGGCTAAAGAAGGAGTTAAAGTCGCCGGTGAAAATCAGACGCTGGCTACAATTACTTTTCAAAATTTCTTCAAAATGTATAAAAAGCTAGCTGGTATGACAGGAACAGCGGCAACTGAAGCCGGTGAGTTTCATGAAATTTATAAGCTGGATGTAGTTACCATTCCAACGAACAGACCGCTGAAAAGAGTCGATAGTCAGGATGAAATTTATAAAACCCAACGCGAAAAATATGATGCTGTAGTAAAAGACATTGAACAGTTTCAAAAAGAGGGTAAACCTTGTCTTGTAGGTACTACATCGATTGAAAAATCAGAACATCTAAGCAATTTGCTTCAGAGGGCAGGGATTAAGCACGAGGTACTCAATGCAAAGCATCATGCAAAAGAAGCTGCAATTATTTCTCAGGCCGGGCGTTTGGGTTCTGTTACCATTGCAACGAATATGGCTGGTCGTGGTACCGATATTGTTCTTGGTGGAAATTTTGAGGCAATGGCCAATTATGAACTTATAAAAGATGATTTTGATGTATATAGCATCACACTGGAAGAAAAACGCAAAAGGTTTCCAAAGCTTTATGAGCAGACTCAAGAGGAGCATACGAAAGTTGTTGAGCTTGGAGGACTTCATATTATTGGTACAGAGCGTCATGAAAGCCGCCGGATTGATAATCAGTTGCGCGGCAGGGCGGGGAGACAGGGAGATCCTGGATTTTCAAAGTTTTATCTGTCTCTTGATGATGATTTAATGCGAATTTTCGGCTCTGAGCGTATTGCTGCAATAATGGACAGGCTCGGGGCACAGGAAGGGGAAGTAATTTCTCATCCATTAGTGTCCAGATCTATAGGGAATGCTCAAAAACGTGTTGAGGGACGCAATTTTGAAATAAGAAAACATCTCAAAGAGTATGACGATGTAATGAATTTTCAGAGAACAGAGATTTACGGATTACGGCAGAGAATCCTTCGGGGAGAAGATCTCAAGGAAGAGATATTGGATCAGATCGATGCATGTTTTTCAGACATCATATTGAAGTTTACATCAGACAAACTTCCCGACAACTGGGATTTTCAAGGTCTTTATGGTGAGATTCAGACCGTTTTTGGTGTGATATATCGTTTTGATGAAGATCAGTTATCAGCCATAACTCAGGATACTATCTATGATGAGATATGGAAAGAGATTAAGGAACGGTATGAGGAGAAGGAAAGTCGGTTTGGTGAAGATGTCATGCGGCAATTTGAACGCAATGTTTTTCTTATGGTGATTGATAATTTATGGAAAGATCACCTTTACGAAATGGATCATCTTAAAGGTGGGGTACAGTATCGGGCTTTTGGACAGAAAAATCCATTATTTGAATATCAACGTGAAGGATTGAAACTGTTTGAAGAGCTTCGCAGTGATATCGCACATGAAATTTCGAGTTTTATTTTCAGGCTTGAACGTGTTGAGCAACAAAGAAGTCGAAGTATAGATCATTCAAAAACTGTTCATAGTGACTTCAATCTTTTCTCCTCAGAAAACCAGGTTCCAAGAAATCAGTCAAAAAATTCATATCAGCCCAATGTTGTAACAAACAAAGGTACTTCAGGAAATCAGCCTCTGGTAAAAACTGCTGTACAGGTTGGACGTAATGAACCATGTCCTTGCGGAAGTGGGAAAAAGTATAAAAAGTGTTGTGGAAACATATGAACAGAGGCCTGTTTTTTACGTTTGAAGGTATAGATGGTTGCGGGAAAAGTACTCAGGTAAAAAAGACTGTTCAGTGGCTTGAGTCTCAAGGTTTACCTGTTACTGTCACGCGTGAGCCGGGTGGAACTGTAATTTCAGAAAAAATCAGACAGATCCTTATTAGTGAAGAACATGAAGAGATGGTAAATGAGTGTGAATTGCTTCTGTATTTAGCTGCCAGAGCACAGCATGTACGTGAGAAAATAGATCCTCTTCTTCAAAAAGGTAACATTGTAATCTGCGATAGGTTTCAGGAGGCTACTTTTGCATATCAGGGTTTTGGAAGGAATATTGAGCTGGATTTTTTAAAACAGGTGAACTGTTTTGCTACTGGCGGTTTGATTCCTGATTTGAGTTTTGTAATAGACCTGGATGTGGAGCTTTCTTTTAAACGGATCGAGGGAATGAAAAGGAAAAAAGACCGTATTGAACTTGGCGGGAAAGAGTTTTTCGGTAAAATCAGGGAGGGATACAGAAAATTGGCGTTAATGGATCCTCAGCGTATTAAGGTTCTTGATGGAAGTTTGCCAATAAATGAACTGACAGGGCAAATAAGGGGAAAAATGGAAAAAATTTTAAGAATTAATGAATATATTGGATAAAATAGAGGAATCATTATTGCTACTGATATATTTTTAATAAATTGTAAGTTTCAATTTTTCAGAATCCTTTTAATTGTAAAGGTAAGGTGAAAGATTCACTTACGTGCAGTTAAAATGTTAAGATAAGCAGGAGATGTAATGGACAGGCAGACAAAAAGAAAGAACCTTACTTTTGTAAAAAATGCACCATTTGCCGGTATCGGAATTATGATACTTTTGATTACCGGACTTGTTGTAGATGCAACAAAAGCAGATGGAGACAGTTTTTATGCTGATATTATCAGATTAGATAATGTTGCGACCAAAATTCATCAGAATTATGTTGAAGAAATGCCTTCAAAAAATCTTATTGATAATGCAATAAAGGGGATGCTGGAAACTCTTGATCCACATACAAGTTATTTTGAGGCAAAGCAGTACGAGGAACTGAAAATTCACACAGAAGGTAAATTCGGAGGATTGGGGATCCAGATTTCAATTCGGGATAAAGTATTAACTGTAATGACGCCCATAGCCGGTACACCTGCATCAAGAGCTGGTATACAGTCCGGGGATCAGATTATTAAAATTGACGGAAAA
>DATGNN010000477.1:0-7894 GCA_035306725.1 Chitinispirillaceae bacterium
CACCTCCTCCGCTTTGCCCAAAAAGAACAGTAGGACATCCGGGAGGAAGTATTGATGAGGGGGGGCCAACACATATTGCCATATCACCAACACAGGCGGCTGGTTTACCCCCAATAAGAACTGTCGGTGGAACCGGCCCCACAAGCGGGCCGCCTACATGTGGAATCGGAGGAACTCCCGGTGTTACCATAGGGCAAACATGCATGTCTCCCATTGTAGCTGCAGGCATGCCACCTATTAGAACATTGGGCACTCCGGGGCCTGTTATCATTCCGCCGTGTGCTGTCATGTCTCCAACTCTGGCTGCGGGTTTTCCCATGGTTTCTGTCCTTTTTTACTGTTAAGTAATATTGTTTAAATGCTTTTTTTGTAATGATATTAAAGAATATAATAATGTTTCCAATGCCCAAATGTGACAATCATCACATTTGGGCATTTTTTTTGGAAATTTAACAGGAAAATTGAAGCTGTTATGATTTTCCTGTTAAATTGAAATGGGGTTAAGAGGGGTGAATTCAGGATAGATACGAACCCCGTGTTCCGAGTGTCAACTACTATTGGAGACAGGAAAAAGAGAAGCAGTATTGGAATTTTTTTTTTCGGGGTTGGAATTCGGTATCGGAATCGGAATCGAAATCGAATCAACCGAAACAGAGGATAAAGAATCGATACCAACCCCGAGCTCCGAGTCCCGACCCCGATTGGGGATTATTATCTTGAAGATTCATTCAGGGTATTTTGTGTTGTCGATAGAAAAATAATTTGAGGAACAGTGCACAATAATTAAATTGGATCTCCTGCTGCGATTGCATTTTCTTTCTGTTTTAGAATGTATTCTTTCATTCTAACAAGAACTTTCTGTGCTGCTGAAGATGTGCATCCAGCAAAATCTTCAGATTTAGCCTCACCTGCCAACAAGCTGATACGTTCGTCGCTCTTTCCTTCAAAAGACCCGGACATGATTACACCTTCACCCGGTTTATACAAATGTATTTTAGTATTGAGATTCAAGTGAGAAGTCTTTATCGAAATTATCGCACTGCTGGAATCATACCCCATCTGATTTTCAATCAGGAGAAGTAACTCAACTCCAAAAATTGCAGCCACACTATCCAGCTTTTTTTTATCATAAACAGATATATAATTAATTTCCTCCGGAGACATTTGATCAGAACCTGGTGCTACATCCTTACCCATAATCATTTTCGGTTTATGCTTTGTTAACTCCTGATATTTTTCATTAGAAGTTACCTCATCAAAATCTACAAATGGAACATTAAGAAAAACATCACCAATCTCATCACGAAATTTTGTCCACAAGACATCCAGTGATTCCTCATGACCGGAATAATATTTTTTTGACTTCTGCAACAAACCGGGCCCACGGTCTTTCTCCTGGCCGGTACCAACTATTGACCTGTTCATAGAAAAACTCACCAGTGCGATTTTTCCGTGATCCTCAATATTGACATATTTGGGTGGTGGTAAAGAGCAGCTTAGCAGAGCAGTCAAAACCACTGCAGCTCCAAAATATGATTTCGCATTTTGGGGTTTCATTGTAACTCCTTCTTTAATGTGAATAGTAAATATTCCATAAAAGATAAAAAAATGAATGCATTAAAATTCAAGATTACTTCAATTGGTGGTTTTCCTGTAATCTCCGTCTATTTTTGAAATAAATGCAAAATAAAAACGCGAAATATCCATAATGATATATACACGACATTCAATTGAACCCTTTAATATAGCATCAAAAAGAACATTTGTTTCATTGATACATGTAATCAACAAAAACAAAATACAAATAAAACCTGTAAACCTGCAAAAAACACTGAAATTATTTACACAAATAATGCAAAATAGTCATATTGGATCTCGATACCGATAAAAATGTCCAAAACGATTTATTCTATTTCCCTGTATTGGATTTCATAGGAATAACCCTGCTCTGTCAGAAATAACTGCCGTTTCATTGCAAAATCAAGTTCCCTGGATTCTCTGGTGACGATCGAGTAAAAGACAGCCTGTTCCTGCTTTTTTTTCGGGCGCAGGATTCTGCCCAGACGCTGAGCTTCCTCCTGTCTGGAACCAAATGAACCTGAAACCTGAATCGCAACATTTGCATCGGGAAGATCTACGGCAAAGTTTCCGACTTTTGATAAAACCAGAAGTTTCAGTTTTCCGTTTCTGAAATCATTATACAGTTGATCCCGTTTTTTGTTTGGAGTTGCTCCGGTGATTACAGAAGCATTAAATTCCTTTGAAAGTGACTCAAGTTGTGAGAGATACTGACCAATAACAAGAACCTGATCATTTTTATGTTTTTCGAGCAGTTCTTTTACGACTGCTGTTTTTGAAGGATTCTCGTAGGCAAACCTGATCTGTTTGTTGGGTGTTAATGTCAGATATCTCATTTTCTCCTGTTGCGGAAGATCTACCCTTATCTCTATACACCTTGCAGCAGCAATCCATCCCTGACGTTCCAGATCTTTCCAGGGGATATCAAATTTTTTCGGTCCTATCAATGTAAAAACGTCAGCTTCGTGCCCATCTTCACGTATAAGAGTAGCGGTTAGCCCAAGCCTTCTTCGGGCCTGCAAATCAGCAGTAAACTTAAAAACAGGAGCCGGCAAAAGATGCACTTCATCATAGATAATCAAACCCCAGTTTTCAGAATTGAAAATATCATAGTGAACAAACGGCCCATTCTTATTTTTCCTGAATGTGATTATTTGATACGTAGCCAGAGTTATGGGCTTGATCTCCTTGGATTCACCACTATACTCTCCTATATCCGACTCCTTCAAATCGGTCTTGTCAAGAATTTCTCTTTTCCACTGCCTGGCAGCAGTTACATTTGTAACAAGTATCAGGGTTTTCCTCTTAAGCAAACTCATAACATATATGCCAACTATTGTTTTCCCTGCCCCACATGGCAGCACCACAACCCCGCTTCCACCAGGTGACTCAAGATTACCAATAAAGTTTTCTGCTGCAAGCCGCTGATACTCCCTGACTTTAAATTCATCTCCCCTTACAGTCTGTTTTCGCAATTCTATTGGAAACGGTTCGCCATCAACATATCCGGCCTTGTCGTGAGCCGGATAGCCAATCGAAATCAACACCTGCTTTATCAAGCCTCTGTATTTACGGGAAACGAGCACAGTGTTATCATCAATAAAGCGATCAATCAACGGACTAAGCTGCGGGTGAAGAGTTAAATGATGCAACAAGGAGGTATCGCTGGAACGTAAAACAAGACCAACAGAGTCGCTCTCAAGTGAAATCTTGCCAAAACGCCCTATCAGCTCGATAATATCTTCTGACACATTCTGAGGAAGAGGATATTTTGAAAACCTGGAAAGTCTATCAATAACCTGCTGAGCAGTTATGCCCAATGAAGCAGCATTCCATAACGACAGTGGTGTTATGGAATAGGAGTGAATGTATTCAGGGCTTTTATCAAGATGAGCAAACAAGCTTATTGCATTACGCGCTTCAGCAAAAAGAGGATTACTCACCTCCAGAAGTATCGTATTGTTACTTTGAATTATCAATGGATTTTGAGGATTGTACATTTTTTACTCAGACTATTTTTGTTAAAGGAATAAAGTATTTACTTAAATTTTCCAGAGTTGTCTGGTTTAATTGAAATTTCTATTTAATGCTCAAATACCTGCATTTTTTTACGCAACATTGAAGTATTTCATTCTGGTATGAAAACACCTCAATGTTGTGGTAATATCCGAACTAATTTTATATTGCAAAAAACTCGGCAATCAGGAGAATTGTTTCCGCAATTTGTGCACCCGTGCCCAATGATGACCTTCCCCCCTTTATTATTCCTAAAATATTCTTAATCATAAACATCCGGTCTTGCCAGATATTTCTGAAAATCAAATCAGAACCGTTAAAATAATATATAGGACACTGGTTGACCTGACAGGTTGCCCTGACTTAATTTATGGGCTTGTGTTTTTGAGATATTTAGAATGATTCGCGAGTTTTTTTTTCGCAGAATCTGTTAGATTTTTTTTTATTCAGGTGGTAGCATGTCCAATGCAGTTATAGTTGGATCTCAATGGGGAGATGAAGGAAAAGCAAAGGTAATAGATTACCTTACAAAACGCTCAGATATTATTATCCGTTTCCAGGGTGGTGCAAATGCGGGCCATACTGTTATAGCAGAAGGGCAGAAATTTGTATTTCACATGGTACCATCCGGGATTATGTACAAAGACAAGATCTGTATAATAGCCAATGGAGTAGTCTTTGATGCCGAACAATTTCTGAAAGAAATAGATGAACTCAAAACACAGGGAATTTCCATTGATAATCGTCTTTTTATTTCAGAAACTGCCCATTTGGTGCTTCCTTACCATAAAGCACAAGACAATGCTGCAGAAAACCTGATGGGAAATGGTAAAATAGGAACAACCGGAAGAGGAATCGGACCGGCTTACGCAGATAAAGCCGCAAGAAACGGTATCCGGATTGCCGATCTGGTCGATTGGGATCTGTTTACCAGAAAATTTGAAGCAAATCTGGAACAGAAAAAAAGATTAATCGAATCAGTTTATCAATCAAAACTATCTCTCGATAAAGACGCCGTACTGAATCAGTATCAATCCATCAGAAACCGATTACTGCCTTTTATCACAGATACCGGGTATTACCTCTTTAAGGAATCCCGGAAAGGGAAAAAGATGCTGTTTGAGGGTGCACAAGGAACTTTCCTCGATATTGATCATGGGACCTACCCATTCGTAACTTCATCAAGTACAGTCTCTGGCTGTGCTGCAAGCGGATGCGGAATCGGACCATCTTCACTTGATTATGTAATTGGAATAGTAAAAACTTACACCACCAGAGTAGGTAACGGACCCTTTCCAACAGAACTGAACGACTCAATTGGAAAACAGCTTCAGGATGAAGGGGGCGAATTTGGTGCTACAACCGGAAGACCACGCAGATGCGGCTGGTTTGACAGCGTTATGATCAGAAAAGCCGTACAGGTAAACGGATTAAACCGTTTTGCACTAACAAAGCTTGACGTGCTTAACAAACTTGACGAAATCAAAATTTGCACACACTACGAAATTGATGGGAAAAAAGTTGATCAATTCCCGTCCAGGATTTCAATGCTGGAAAAAGCAGTCCCTGTTTATGAATCTATGGAAGGCTGGAATTGTGATATCTCAGAGTGCAAAATTTTTAACGACCTTCCTTCAAAAGCACATGCTTATATAAAAAGGATCCAGGAACTTTGTTATAATGTCCCACTGCTTATTGTATCAATCGGACCCGACAGAAATCAGACTATAGAGGTAAATCCTCTCTGAAAGTATTACCTAACAAAAACCACAACCAGGGGCCTGGTCCAGACACAACAGACCAGGCCCCGAAAAAGAAGACAAGAACCAGAGGTAATTTCATCAAGGGTTTTTCATGAGATGGATAATTGCAGACGGTTTACCGATGACATATGTTGCTTACCAACCAGGGTTTTGCATACTAATATAGCTCCATAACATTTCGTATTTCCGGTAGATATGAACTTTCAAACAGCCCGAAAAACCCTTTATACCACTCCACGAAAAAAGAAATGCGTAAAGCGATCGTTACTATTGGGGTTAAATATCGAAATGTTTCTTTCGTATTTATTCGGAATGCGGAATAAAAGAAATAAATTATCGCAGCAAGTAGACAAAAACGAAGTTTCAGTAAACAGTTAAACTATCTGCAGAAAGATTAAAAATATGATAAAGGTTGAAGTAGCAAATACATTTCTGGTTAATATGGGAAAAGAGTTTATAATTCTGTTACGAGGTGCAGATGATGACAGGTCGTTGCCTATATCAATAGGTCAGCTTGAAGCGCAATCAATTGCGATTCAACTTAATCAGATACCATTTCCACGGCCGCTTACACATGATTTATTCAAAAATGTGCTCGAAAAAATGGATTGTAAACTTGTTCGCACAGAAATTTGCAATCTTGTTGATGAAACATTCTATGCGCGGCTTGTACTTCAAGTGAATAACAAACTACTGGAAATAGATTCACGTCCAAGCGATGCAATTGCAATAGCTTTACGGTTTTCTTCTCCTATATATGTTGATGAAGACGTTATGGATAAAGCCGGTGTTGTTATTCCAGATGAATCCAGTATTGAAGAAAACACAAAAGATGAAGATGCAAAAGAAGAAGAAATAGAACTCACTCCACTGGAAGCACTTAAAAGGCAATTGAAAAAAGCTATCAACGAGGAAAGATATGAGGATGCGGCCAGAATCCGGGATGAAATTGCCAAAATGGCAAAATCCAATTAAAGCAGCTTTTTCAGGTGTCTTTCAGGAATGTGGCAATTTCGTTTCAGAGTTGATGAATAACAGTTTAATACAGCCTGATTCGGCCTGCATCTTTTCAATAAGCTAGAAAACTACCCTGAATTGCTCTAAAACAAACTCCTGCTCTGGAATCATCCAGTTTCAAAAAGATTCTGCTGAATCAGATCCGGTTGAAACTACTTTCCGCAAAAAAACGGGACATGCCATTTTTATTCAGACTGCCAGAAAATTTGCAGGCAGAGTTCCGTTAAATGGCACATTTTTCCAAAAACATAATGATCTGAAAGAGAAAGAAAAGGAATTGTAAATTATCGACTATTATCAACTTTTAAGGTTAGAATAATATATTTTCTATTATTGCAATTACAGAATTATCCTGTTCTTGGCATGATTAATACTACTTAGTCGGATTTGAATTGGATAATATCGGGTATATACATCAAAGTATCTTAAAATAAATCTCTATCACAGGACAGTTGTGCAATGTTTCGACGGTTTTTAAATGGGAAAATTCGTGATATCAGAATTACCAATGTTGACCTTGAGTATGAAGGAAGTATAACATTAGATGAAGACTATATGGAAAAAGCAGGTATTCTTCCCAACGAGGAAGTACATGTTTTGAATGTAGATACAGGTACCAGGCTGATCACATATAGTATCAAGGGAAAACGTGGTTCAGGAATTGTTGCTTTAAACGGGCCTGCAGCACGCCTGGGGATGGTTGGAGACCGAATCATGGTCCTTTCTTATGCCCTGCTGGGTCCAGAAGACATTCCAGATCATAAACCTAAAATTGTTTCAATCAATCCGGGAAAATAGATACCTTTCATTTTTAGCATGAAAAATTTTTTCACTTTGCTGATTATCTTTTCTATTATGGCTGTTTCCATAATCATTGGTGAATCAGTAAACAAAACAACTATACCTCAAAACCATTTTGATTCGGTTTCTATTCCACATATTGGAAGTATTGAGGTACTCAATGGCTGCGGAATTAACGGAGCAGCAAATAAAGTAGCCGATTACCTGAGAAAAGCCAATTTTGATGTTAAAAATGTAGATAATGCAGAAAACTGGAACTACCCTTTCACACTCGTGGTTTCGCGAAAAACAGACACAACCATGGCAAGCCAGATTGCCAAAGTTTTAAAAACCGATAAAATGGTTATAATCAGAAATAATGATAATTCATATGATGTAACAGTATACACAGGACCCGATTTTGGAGAAAGAATTCAGTGAATAAAAAATACAACAATCCATTAAAAGGCGAACAACTCGTAAAATCAATTATCAAAAGTGCCCAGGAACAGCTTGCCGAACATATTACAGTTATCGACTTAAGAGAACTCTCAGGTGTTGCAGACTTTTTTATTATCTGCGAAAGTGATAACATCGTGCATAACCGTGCGGTTTCCGACGGAATTGTAGAATCCCTTAAAACACAGGGCACAAAGCCATGGCTTATTGAAGGTGAAGATGAAGGCAGGTGGATACTGATAGATTTTTCAGATGTGATAGTTCATATCATGCTGCCAGAC
>DATGNN010000478.1:0-6905 GCA_035306725.1 Chitinispirillaceae bacterium
CTTCTGGCCACAGGCAAGTACAGAGTGTTACCCGATTGAGAATGGCTATCTTAACAGCACAATAAAAGAGGTGTCGGCTGGTGCACAACGTCCAAAACTTCTTTGTCCGGAGCCTGGATTGTATGAAAACGGGACAGTGAAAATTTCAGGCAAGGTTCGATTTGTTATCCAGTAAATAATAAGAGAAAAATTACTATATAAGGAGTCCGAAATGAAACGATACACGTTTGTTTTGCTTTCAGTTTTTGTATGTTTTACCACTATTTATGCACAATCCAAATCTGCGATTGAGTTTTATGATACTACAGGGAGTGAGCCGGCTTCAAGGATAGGATGGACCGGAGATAAAGATAACGGCCACTTTTTTATAGAAACTCCTGGTGAAGAAGGTGAAATAAAAGTTCAAAAGGGTAACCTTGATTTGAATGGAACGGTAAAGGCTGCAAAGTTTGAAGGTGATGGAAGCGGGTTGACAAATTTACCTTGCAGCAGTAATGGAGTTACAGAAATAAACATTGCAAATGCTGTTGTAAACGAAGACGGTGAACTGGTATTTGAATTAAGTGATGGGGAAACAATAGAAGCCGGTGTTGTAAGAGGTGCTGATGGAGTTGCAGGAATTAACTGGAGGGGTACCTGGGATAACGAAAAAACATATAAAAAACGTGATGCGGTTTTTTAGGAGGGAAGTTCGTATTATGCTGCTGATGACGATCCAGCAGGAGTGCCTGGAACAGACAATTCGTGGAGTATTATAGCAAAAAAAGGGGATAAGGGTGAACCCGGATCTGGTGATACAGGAAGCGGAACCAGCGTTACTGGAGCAAGCATAAATGAAGATGGCAAACTGGTTCTTGAATTGAGTAATGGAAGTGAGATAACAGCAGGTGTTGTAAAGGGAACTGATGGTGTTGACGGAAAAGATGGTGAAGATGGAAAAGATGGTGTTGACGGTAAAGATGGAACAAACATTGAGAATGCATTGATAAATACAAAAGGTGAACTGGTTATAAAGCTGGATGATGGAGACAGTATAAATGTTGGAGTAGTAAAGGGAGTAGATGGGGCTGATGGAAAAGATGGTTCAGACGGAGAGGATGGAACAAGTGTTTCAACAGCTACGATAGATAAAGACGGTAAACTGATTTTAAAATTAAGTGATGGAAATCAGATTACAGCAGGAGTTGTTAAAGAATCTATCAAAGATAGTCTCATTCTTGAAAATGAAAATGCGAAAGTGAAAGTTGTAACAGTTTCAGGCTTGGATGAGTATTATACAAATATAAATTCTAAAAGAATTAGTATCGGCTGTATATCACGTGGAAATATGCCATTCTCAACTATTGATGCTGGTAATGCAAGTTTTTCAAATCCATATGGCCAAAACATTTCCTTAGGTAGTGGAGGAATTTCTGTAGGTCACACTGTGGACAACAGATATAAAGTTGCTATTAGTTATGATGTTATTAAACTTAACAACAATGAAAATGAAACCATTATTAATGGGAATTCAATAACAACAGATACAGTAAAAAGTTCAAAGGTAATTGTTGATGGAGAAGCTCTCGATGTGCCGGATTATGTATTCGAAAATAATTATAAATTAAAATCCTTGAATGAAGTTGAATCGTTTATTAAAAAACATAAACATCTTCCAGAGGTTCAAAGCGCAAAGGAAATCGAAAAAAACGGTATGGATGTCGTAAAAATGAATCTTGATCTCCTGAAAAAAGTTGAAGAACTGACACTGTATATGCTGGAACAGGAAAAGAAGATGAATAAAATGGAGCTGGAGATCAAAAGTTTAAAAAATCAGAAATAAAAATTGAAAAGAAAATTGAAAAGAAAATTCGAAATCAGAAAAAATTACAAACTCGGCAACTCATCTGATAATTAAAAAATTTTGATTATCATGCTCGCCGAGCGCACACGCCCCACCCGATAGCGCATTGCAGTTCTGTAACTCCCTCTTGTGGGCGTGTGGAAACCTGTGAATTGTCCCGGTTTACAGCAAATCAGAAATAATCAGAAGAAAAGGTTTTTTTAAATTTTTATTTTTTTTTCTCTTTATCCTGTCTCTGCGTTCTCAGCGTCCTCTGCGTTTAACTATCTCTCTATTCTCTTCAGTGTACCAAGAGTCTCCCTCGCCCGTCGGGAGAGGGAGATTTAGAGATAGAGGTCAGGCTCCGAATTGCTGGTTTACCTTATGCAGGTTTAGGAAGATCCTTAAGTTCAGCTTCCGCTTTTTCTATATCTTCCTGAGGAAGTTCATAGTCTTTCAGGTCACCTGCCAGGTATCTGGAGTATCCCAGAAGATCCATGTGACCATGTCCGCTGAGGTTCATCAGAATCACCTTTTCCTTGCCTTCTTCCTTTGCTTTTAAAGCTTCCTGAATCGTTGCCGCAATTGCATGACTTGTTTCAGGTGCAACAATTCCGCCTTCAGTACGAGCCCACTGTATTGCGGCTTTGTAACACTCAAGCTGATGAATCGATCTAGGAGTAACAAGACCTTCACGTGCGGCCTGGCTTACAAGCGGAGCCATACCATGATAACGGAGTCCTCCAGCGTGAATTGGCTCAGGGATAAAGTTATGACCAAGTGTGTACATAAGAAGCAGGGGAGTCATGCCTGCACTGTCACCAAAATCGTAGGTGAAAAGACCTCTGGTTATAGTGGGGCATGAAGCAGGTTCAACAGGAATGATTTCAATCTGTTCCCCGTTAATTTTATCATGAATAAATGGAAAAGAGATCCCCGCAAAATTACTTCCGCCACCTACACATCCAATAATTACATCCGGTTTTTTAATTCCAAGTTTTGCAAGCTGCTTTTTTGCTTCCAGACCGATTATTGTCTGATGAAGCATAACGTGATTGAGTACGCTTCCAAGAGTGTATTTTGTTGTACCCTGCTTGTCCGAAACTGCAGCTTCAACAGCTTCACTGATTGCAATGCCCAGACTTCCCGGGGTGTCAGGATATTTTTCGAGGAATTTGCTTCCGATTTCCGTTTCTGTGCTGGGGCTTGCATAACATTTTCCTCCCCAGGTCTCCATCATTACCTTGCGAAATGGTTTCTGATCAAAACTGATTCGAACCATGAAAACCTTGCACTCCAGTCCAAGGAGCGAACAGGCAAATGAAAGCGCGCTTCCCCACTGACCAGCGCCGGTTTCTGTTGTAAGAACTTTAGTTCCAAACTGTTTGTTATACCAGGCCTGAGCAACAGCAGTATTGGGTTTGTGACTTCCTGCTGGTGAGACACTTTCATCTTTATAGAAAATTTTTGCAGGAGTTTTCAATGCACGTTCAAGGTAGACAGCGCGACGAAGAGGTGATGGACGCCATCTGTAAAGAATGTCCAGGATCTCTTCAGGAATATCAATCCATCTATCTGTGCTCATTTCCTGTTCAATAAGATTCATGGGGAATACCGCTGCAAGAGATTCCGGTGTCAACGGCTTGCCATCAGGTCCAAGTGGCGGTTGAAGTTTTATATCTGCCGCTAAATTATACCACTGGCGTGGAATCTCGCTTTCATCTAATAGCACTTTAATACTCATGAAAAAACTCCTGATTAAAATAAAAATAGATTACAAAGTATAAAAGTGAACTATGGACCCGTGGAGTATTAACTGCAATGGGAATAAACCATAAAATTTCACTAATCGATAAATTACAATATGGGTGAAGTGAGATTCCAGAAATCAAGGCAATAAAAAAGGCGCAAAAATGCGCCTTTTAAACAAATAATCTGTAAAAACAGAATCAGTGAATATTGAGACCTCTTACAGTATGATAGTTATTGGACTCTGTACCAATTCTGTAAATGTGGCATCCTTTAGGCATTTTCTCGATTTTGCTTACACCGTTATTGAAAGAAATCGGCATTTTTGCCAGAAGTTTTCCGGAGATTGAATATGCTTTGACAAAAAGTTGTCCTTTTTCAGTAACAGGAAGATTAAACGCGATTTTGCTGTTATTGACAAGAATGGTTCTGTTTGCAAAGCTTTTTGATAGAGTTTTTTTGCTTACACCTGTTCCGTCCAGATTGATTTCGATATTGAGTGGGCTGCTGCCTGGTTCAAGATAAACGGTAGTATCATAAGTAATTCCATCTTTTTCGAAAGAGATAACATACTTACCATGAACACCATTTACTGAAAGTTTACCGTCATTGTCTGTAGTTTCTGTTGCGTTAGTGGTCCATCCCTGAATTTTCTCGAGCCATTTTGCACCCATAGGAGTTTCATTAAGATTTGTGTCTACAACAAAACTGTTGTAGTCTTCACGCCAGCGGTTACCTTCCCATGGAGTCCAGAGACATATTCCACCTACCCTTTCGTGCTCAAAACATACATCCATGATTCCTTCAATCCAGTTTGCAGGATCGGATGCTGTAAAATCCACTTCTGTAAGCCATATTTCTCCTGTAGAGATTCTATCAGCTATGTAATCGATTTTGGTTATTAAATCGCCTTTATCAAAATATCCTCCAAAGTGACCTTCACAACCTATGATATTTACATCACATCCTCTGCTAACAAGGTCGTTAACCATGCTTATAAAATTATCTCTTGTATTCGTATACTGCGTAACAAGGTTATAATCATTAAGGCAGAAAAGTGCGTTTGGTTCAACTTCGCGGGATCTTTTCAGGATATGTTCAAATATGTCTATTTCGTTTTGGTTAGTTAAAGCTTTTAAATTTCCGTAATTTCCACCGAGTGCTACAAAGTTAGCAGAATCAAGTCGAATTGTATCTGTTTGTCCATGTGTAATTTCATTAATAATGTCCCAATGAGCACATTTCCCCTTGAAATATTCGAGACACTCATCTGTTCTTTGATTTATTATTGCCATACCTGTGTCAAAATAGGTTGGATCAGTCGTATTTGCGAAATATGCAATCGAATCAATCCAATCAGGCATCCATTGCATATGTTCATTCCAGAAAAGATTGTGACCACGCACTTTTATGTCATTTTCTTGTGCGAATTCTAACAATCCGTCAGCTTTGTAGTAGTTATCAGCACCTCTCTGATACTGATTGTCACCCCATTTCATCTCATTTTCCGGTGTTATCCATTGGAAATACTTTGCAAATGCAGGACCGTATTTTTCGGGGATATCTCCATATTTTTGGAGTACTTGTGCACTATCAATTGTTTCTTTATATTTATCTACCAGCATATCTTCATCCATAGGCCAGTATGCCATTGCAGCACCAAAACCGAAATGGTGACGAGTCTGTTCAACTTTTACTTCCAGACCGGATAGCGGATTTTCACCATCTTTAACAGTAACCGAAAGGTTCCTTTTACGAAATTCCGGAGCACTCTGTGCAAATGATGAAAAAATCAAACTGCCCGCGGTAATCAATGAACAGATAAGTATTATTGATCGAGCCCTGTACTTTGACATAAAACCTCCATTATTGTTAATGATTATATCCTGTTTTTATTTAACCGAATAGATTAATCAAAATTATAAAACCCTGTTTATACTAATAAAAAATAAATACTTGAAAAATGTATTCTTATTATTATCATAATATAGTTTCGATTTTGAAATGGTGTGAAAAAATTTTGAAGAAAATGTTGAACTTTCTGAAGATTATTTAAATTTTTCAGGCAAATAATCCGAACCCGAAGAAAAAGCTGATAAACTGTTGTGAAAACAGGTTATTTGTTATTGAAATCTCTTTTCAAACAACCTGCAGTAATTCTTGTAGTAAAATGATTTATACGGCATATCTCCTCTAAAAGATCCACGTGGATAGAAGTGGTTTGAAGAGACTGAGCTTTATTTTTGTATAAACGGCTCATATGACGATCAAACATCTGGTTATATATCGTTTTTATCTCATGTTTGCGGTCAAGCACAGTCCGTGCACGAACCGGGTCATTTGAAGCAAATGCCAGTAGAGCATCTTCAAAGTTAATAATTATTCTGTCCAGAAATTCCAGAATTTCCCGTTTCCCTTCAGCAGACAATGGAACAGGGCTATCATAAATTTTTTCTGTAAGCGGGACAATGCTTTTAGAGATAATATCACCTATATGTTCCAGATCTGTTGTTATCATGATCAGCTCGTATGAACGTGATGCAGTTTCATTAATAAGTTCCTCTCCTGCCATACGTGTCAGAAATGCTATAATATTCTCATGAAGAAAATCTACTTCGTCATCACTCTCAATGAGTTCTCTTTTATTGTTCAAATCAAATTTTTCTATAAGTCGCCAGCTTTTATTGAGCATCAGTTTTACTTTTTCCGACATCCCCTCAATTTCTCTGACAGCCTGTGAAAGAGCCAGAACAGGAAGAGAAATTATTGAATCGTGGAGATAGGAGAGTTGAAAACGTTCAATTACCTTTGGACCCGGTTTAATCATGAATAGTATAATGCGTTCAAAGAAACCCGTAAAAGGAAGAAACAGAAATGAGATGAACAGATTGAAAAATGTATGAAGAGCGGCTGTCTGAAATGCCGCTGATCCCACAAAAATCCTGTCAAAAAGATTAAAGAATCCCAAAAGAGGAAAGAAAATCAACACTCCGGCAAATTTGAATAAAAAGTGTGCCCACGCTACGCGTACTCCCTCAATATCAGCCCTGAGTGTTGAAATAAATGCAGTAATGCAGGTACCAAGATTTGCTCCCAATATGATCGGAAAAAGATGTGCTGCTGAGGGAACCCAATCACCGGTTAAACTGTAATTTTCTGCAAGCGCAATCAACAAAGCTAAAGTTGCTGCACTGCTTTGTATAACTGCAGTAATAACTGTTCCTGCTAAAAAACCATACCATCGGTTGTTAAGCGATGCCTGCATCATGGATTCAAATGCAGGAAAGCTTCGAAGCGGCATCACAGCCTCTGCCATTATGCTCATTCCAAAGAA
>DATGNN010000479.1:0-2937 GCA_035306725.1 Chitinispirillaceae bacterium
CACGTATCTTACCGTTACTGATCACATCAAGCAATGGTTCAAAAAATGGCTCTTCACTGATCCTGTATCCGGCAGATGCGGATGGGAAAAATGCCCAGCGGTCGTTCGCCGGAAAACGGGATGAACCATCATAGCGTCCATTCATTTCCAGTAGCCAGATGCCGTTATAATCATAGTTAAGACGGCCAAAATAACCGGCAGTAGCCCAGTGTGAATGAGCCCCGTCTACATATTGTGCACCTGTGGCCAGATCAAATTCCGGCAGATTATAGTCAAGCAGATCATCTCTTTCGGAATAATGATTGAAGTAGTTTCCACTTTCCGCATTAGCACCCAGCATAAAATTGAAATTATGGTTGTCGGCTACACTAAACTCATAATTTCCATACACATTAAGGGCGAATGATTTACTCTGACTTGACTGTTGTTCAAGCCAGGAGCTGCTGGTATAATCAATGGGTTCTGAAATTGCTCCACCCCATGAATTCCATCCGCCTAAAGGAATATTGGCCGCTTTATAGGTGTAGTTCTCCACGTTATGGGTATAATCAGCGTTCAATGTTAATCCCTCGGCAAGTGTTGCCTTTGTGAAAGCACCCATACGTACGAAACTGTTGTTATCAGTCCAGTCTCCGGCTTGTTTGCGATAGGCAATATCATTTCGGAAGTCTGTTCCCTGATAGGTTCCGTAGGGACCGAAGAAGCTTCCCCAGCGCCACATGTACTGGTAAGTGGTTCTTCTTGTTGCCGGGCCCTGAAAATCCTTATTACTGTAATTAAAACGTGCACCCACCTGTAACCACTCTCTTACATCTGTTGAGACATTCAGCATGGCTGTCCACTTATTCAGTTTCTCGGGATAAAACTCCATCACCCCTTCATCATGATTATGTCCCAACGACATATAGTAGGATGTTTTTCCACTGGTACCCTGTACGGACAGATTATGGCTCTGTGATGGTTTCCATTGTCTGAACATGATATTCCTCATATCCCAATCAGCGAAATACATCCCGACGCCATTGTTATCCAGTATAAAATCACCCAGTGGTTTTGTATTATCAGTAAGCGCATCTCTGTCCCCCAGAACCATTTCACGGTATCCCGCTTTCTTGCCGTTGTTTTGGTCCCTCCACATTTCGGCATATGGCAACATCTCATCCAGATACATACCAAACAGTTCATTGGCTGCACCTATACGTTTGTTGGCCCCTATTAAAGCCTTTAGTTGTGTAGGAACATCAGGGTAATCGGGAAGTATGGTCGGGGTATCCCATGCGAAATTATTCGTATAGTTTACCGAGACTCTATCCACTTTTTGAGCCGATTTAGTCGTAATCAATATCACGCCAAAAGCGGCACGTGTACCATAAACAGAGGTAGACGCAGCATCTTTGAGGACTGAAATGGTTTGTATATCCTGGGTATTCAACAGAGATAAATCCTCCATGGGTACCCCATCGACAATGATCAGGGGACTACTTTTCGCCTCATTACTGAGTGTTCCTACACCACGAATGGTCAGCGTTGGTTGTGCTCCCAATCTGCCACTGTTATTGATTATTGATAAACCAGGGACAGCTCCCTGCAGCGCCTTCGAGATATCAGAATAAGGACGCGCTTCTAAAGTCTTTCCTACATCAACAGTAGATACAGCTCCTGTTAAATTTGCTTTCCTCTGTGTACCGTAACCTACCACCACCACTTCATCAAGTGCCTGTGTGTCTTCAGCAAGAGTGATGTTAAAATCCGTTCTGCCGGTGGTGCTGACCGTCTGGCTATGATAACCGATATAGGATATTTGAATCGTTGCATCGATAGTCACCGTGAGTGTAAATCGACCGTTGATGTCGGTGATAGTGCCATTTGAGGGTGTACCCATCTCAATGATGTTGGCGCCGATAATAGATTCTCCGTTCGCATCGAAAACCCTTCCTGTAATTGTTTTCTCTGTTTGCTGCACAACTTTCTCAGGTGATTCAGTTACCGTGGGTCTGTTTACCGCTGAACTCTTTTCTTTGGCGATGGTGATCTGCCTGTTGACAATAGCATAGGTCAGATCTGTTTTTTTCAGGAGTCCGTCGAGCACCTCCGTGATTGACCTGTTACTGTAGGATAAATTCACCTTTACAGATAATTCTTCTTCTGTCTCATCCATAATGAGAAAAAGGTAGTCACTGTTTTTCTCTATCTGATCAAGTGCCTCTTTTAAAGTGATGTTGTTCAATTCAACAGAAACAGTCTTCGACTGTGAATAGGAATTTTCTGCCGTCACTGAAAAAACACAAAGTAAAATTAATAAAAAGTGAATTTTCATGATTTTTAAAAACTTATTGTTTTTTTTCGGGATGAGTGTTTTATAGTTATACTTTTCTTGCATACCTTTGTTTTTGAATTTTAATTTGTTACCAATGTAAATTATGATTCATTTTAGCCGGGTAATGTTTGCGGCATTATTCGGCTTTATTTGTTTCTCTTCATTTTTCTTCTCATAGGCGATCTTTTAAGTTTGAAATTTTGATTGATTATTGTTGAATATTGATTGCTTCATTGTTTATTTCGTACGTCAGGAAGGTCAGTTTAGAAAATGCTTCAAGCACATCTCCCAGGTTGTCGGAAAGGTACAGTTTGCCTGAACAGGTTTTATCAGGTAGTTTCAGGTCACTTAAATAACGGAATTCCACATTATAATAACGGCCTATTTTTTTCAGCACCTCGTCAAGAGGGGTCTGGCTTAATTGCAGATAACCATTTTTCCAGCTGATATGCTCGGATACATCCACCTGCTTGCGCATCACAGCACCATATTCAATCAACGCCATCTCATTTGGCTTGAGCAGTAGTGCGCTATGCTCACTCTTTACCTCTACAGAGCCGTTGACCAGTACGACCGACTCACTCTTCTCATCACTGTAGGATTAGACATTGAAAGAGGTA
>DATGNN010000480.1:0-4100 GCA_035306725.1 Chitinispirillaceae bacterium
TATAAAAGCAGATAAAGGTTTTGGGCTCGATCAGTTAGCAAAAACATATAATATTGATTTAAAAGATGTTATAGTGTTTGGAGACGCTCAGAATGATATTCCGATGTTCAGAAAAGCCGGATACAGCATAGCTGTAAAAAATGCATCTGAAGAAGTAAAATCTGCAGCAGATAAAGTATCTCAATGGTCCAATGATGAAGACTTTCTTGTTCATGAATGGAATATTTTGAAAAAATTGATTTAACTTCCAAAAACACAATCACTTGCTTGTGAAAAACAAAGAGAAAAAGATTTATCTGGTAAGGCACGCGCGCCCTGTAATATCGAAATTCCGGGTCGGAATCGGTATCGGTATCGAATCATGAAAAATAGAGTGATTACAGATAGATAACACTTATTATTCTTATAAAAATCGATGCCATAAAAAGCGATTGAGGAATTGGGGATACGATACCAACCCCGATGCCGAGCCCCGACCCCGACCGGAAACAGGATACAAACAGGTTACGTCATTTCAATCTTTAATCGGAACTCCGGGTCGGAATCGAATCATGGAAACAGTGTGATTACAGAAAAACAATACTGATTTTCTTTAATTCTGTACTATGAAAAGCGATTGAGGGGTTGAGGATTCAAGAATCGATACCAACCCCGACGCCGAGCCCCGACCCCGGCTGAAAATTGCCTGATGGACAAATTGGGTTAATTTAGAGTTATAACGTAACTGCTTTTATGGTATAGGTTCTGGTGCATTTACAGCGTTGAGCTACATCCAGTGAAATTAATATACCCTTTTCTTTGAGAGCTTTATCAACACTTCTTTTTGCCAGTTCAGGAGAATTATGATCATTGCTAAGATGGCATAAAACAACCATTTGAGGAGACCTTAAACTCTTTTCGAAAATCCTAGTCAAAGCATCTGCAGTTTGAGAGTTTGAGAGATGCCCCGATTCTCCAAGAACCCTTTTTTTGTGAATAAAAGGACGCGCAGGATTACTTTTCAATAGCTCGACATCATGATTCGCTTCAAGTATAAGTGCTTGTGAATCTATAAAATACGGTAAAATTGCATCCGGGAAATATCCTAGATCTGCAGCATAGGTAAGAAGTTTCGTTTCTCCATCTTTAATGCCGAAACAAAACCCTGTTGTAATACCGACCGAGTCATGAGAAATTTTAAAAGGTCTTATGATTATGTCGCCAATTTTAAACCGGTTTTCATCAAAACCGTTAATTTTGATTATCGATGACCAGTCCTTTTTAAACTTTGGAATTATCAGAGGTATGTTTTGAGAATGAATCCATAAAGGGATGCAGTACTTATTGCAGATTTGAAATGTTGAATAATTCAGATGGTCTGAATGAAGATGAGTAATAATAATTGCATGTATATCCTGCAAACATAAACCGACTTCTTCAAGTGCCTCCCTGATTCTCTTCTGACTCATCCCTGCATCAATTAAAATACGAAAACCGTTATATTCAACAAGTGTGCAATTGCCGCTGGAACCGCTTCTGAGTACGCAAAATTTTAACAATAAAACTCCTGGATAATTTAAGTGAGGTATAATGAGTTGAATCAAAAACTTGTTTTATTTGTTAGAAGTAACATCTTGTTTGACCGTGCATAATGGAAATGTTCAGTGATGTATTTTTCATGAAGATTCCATTTATGTAATCCAGTCTGTGGTAAGCTGTTACAAGTATGTTTAATCTTCTCAACAGAAAAATTGAAGAATAAAAATAATAAAAAGGCATGCATAAAATACACGCCTTTAGAGATTGTAAATTACTACTTAAAGTAGTATTGTCAGAGGGGTTTTTTCTTGTCGGTGCATACAAGATTATTTTGGTTAAGTAAATTTTCAATTTCGTTGTCTATTTCCTTGCCCCAGTTTTTGTACTCACCGATAAAGCTTTCGAGCTTTGTTTCACGTGTGGATAACAGTGCTCTTATGACACCTTTCAGAAAATTGACCTCAATTCGTAGATGTTCAAGGTCTGTACTGTCTGGAATATCAGGCTCAATTCGTTCAAAAAACTGCTTTTCTGCTTCCTTGGCTTCATTGAGCCATTGGGAAACATCTTCCCAGCTATCACTTTCTTTTGCTGCCAGGCTTACAATTTCTGCAAGAGGTGTATCAGAGTATTTGCTTTCCACAAAAGCTTTCATTGTTTTGAAATAACGGATCCATAAACCGCTGATATAAGCCTGTATCTCGACTTCATCCTCTAAAAGCTGAATCTCTTTTTTTAACTTAACAATGGTTTCTTCACTGAAATCATAATTTTCCATAAATACTCCCGGATTCAGGTGAAATAGTTTCCAATTTTTCCGGTTAATGTACGTTTCCTCCTTTTAACCAGGAGGAATTTATGAGAAAAAATGAGAATGGGATTATACGAGAGTTGCACATTTTCCAGATTTGAACAAATTATACATATTTCTGACTAAAAAATCAATATATTGTTGTCTGAAACAGTTGAACTACAATAAACGGTTGCCAATAAATTCTATAAGTATATAATTTGGGGATAAAAAATGATTTAAAGTTCAATAATTGCTATAAATTTTATAATAACTTTTGAATGTGATTAACCAATGGTGAGGTGCGGATGATACGGCATTTGCGATGAGCAGGATTTATGGTTGTGAAGTAACCATTTGTTTCATCCGATTTATTCATCAGAATTACTGGATTTTCAGGAGAAAATACACCTTCAGAAAAAAATTGGTTATTATAATAATGTATCTGATCCGGTTTAATCTTTGGGATTGGTAATAACTATGATAAGGAAGGCATCAATTGCAGATATTCCTTTTCTGACAGAACACCATGAAAAGATGTTCAGGGAGATATTTGAAAAAAAAAGGTATAGAATAAACGAGAATGATTTTTTTCTTATGAAGAGTGCGTATGGTTCAAAATTAGCAGATCAGTTTGCTGATGGTTCCTGTTTTGCGTGGATTAACCAAAATGATGATATTTTGATATCCAGTCTTGTTGTTACAATTTTAAGATCTGTACCTGTTCCTTACGATCCTCAAGACAGGTCTGCTTATATTCATAGTGTTTACACTGAGAAGAAATACAGAAACATGGGACATGCAAAAACACTTGTAAAGAAAGCAATTGAATTTTGCAGAGAAAAAAATATAAGAAGAATTGATCTGGTTACCAGTGATGACGGAAAGGTGTTGTATGAGAAACTGGGATTTAAATATATACCGGAATATATGAGATTTTATTTAAATGTCTGAATGGGGGCGATTGAATCTGAATTGAAGCATGAGATGGGAGAATGGATCCAGTCCAGACAGAACGCATTAGTATCATGACATACTAAAATGTATCAGAACGTTTAAAAACCCTGCAGGGATCAATAATTTACACCTTTTCAAGAAATTCATTAAAAGTTTTTATTGTATTAAGGTTGATTTTTAAATTCATTATATCGTCTTTGTTTATAACTGTTATTCTTTTTGGTCTTCCACTCAGAAAAGGTATATAATCTTCTTTTAATATATTTTCGAGCCGGATTTTTCTTTTATCCAGAATTTTGTGTTTATCCATGAGTGACTCCTTTCTGATTATCTTTGTTTTGTTTCGCTTAAAAGCAACTATAGTGCCAATGGTTGAAAATTGGAGACAGGGGAGTAAAACAGGGAATTCAGTTAATTAATTGTCTTGTTATGAAACAGCGGAGTTGTGAAGATTCGTTTGATAATGGAACGTTTTAAATTTCATTTTTGTTTATTCAAATGGAATACAGATATTTTCATAAAATATACACATTGAGTTTAGCATTATTTATTATATTAATAGAATTAACGAAAAATCTATATTAATTTGAATAAAAATATTTTGAAGCGTTTAAACTTAAAAGAACAATAAGTTTAAAATCCTTACGTTTTAAAAAGGAGTAACTTATGAGCCCGGTAAAATATGGGAAAGTATTTACAACGGTTTTATTTATGGTGTACTTGGCACAGTCTGCAGTGATTGAGGTGGCCAAAGATCTCCCCATGAACTCAATACAGGACGCAGTGTACATGGCACAGGAAGGTGATATCATTGAGATACTTGATGATGAAGTAT
>DATGNN010000481.1:0-2176 GCA_035306725.1 Chitinispirillaceae bacterium
AGTTTCACAAGCATCGTATGCCGGTTGTAGACCTGATCGAGTTTCAGACCAGAGACCCGTTCAAGGTTCTTGTCACAACAATAATGAGTGCGAGAACCAGAGATGAAACTACCAGCATGGCTGCCAGACGTCTTTTTGATCATGTCAATTCCATAGGTGACCTGAAGAAACTCACTGTCGAACAGATCAAGAAACTGATTTATCCGGTAGGTTTTTATAGAGAAAAAGCTTTACACCTTAAAAAACTTCCCGAAATTCTTGAGCAGCATTTTGAGGGTAAAATTCCTTCAACTGTTGAAGAGCTTGTTACACTTCCGGGTGTTGGAAGAAAAACAGCGAATCTTGTTGTTGCCGTGGCATTTAACAAACCTGCTGTATGTGTCGATATTCATGTGCACAGAATATTCAACCGTCTTGGGTATCTTGAAACGTCAACACCTTTTCAGACTGAAATGCAGCTTAGAAAATGGTTTCCGGTCAAGTACTGGACAACATTCAACTCCTATTTTGTATCATTTGGTCAGCATACATGTCTGCCTGTCAAACCTCACTGTGATGGTTGTCCTGTATTTTCTTTTTGCAGCAGAGTTGGAGTTAAAATTTAAAAATGTAAAATTTGAAACTCCAATCAAAACCAATAGTGAGAAACGGAAAAGCAATAAGAGAAGAATAAATCCGACCAAAATTCTAAACTTGACTTTTAACATATGTTTTTTCTGTTTTATATCCACTGATTTGATTCGCCAGGAACACACAAAAGAAATAATATTGCAATTCTCGTTAATCAGAAACATGCATACGGGAGTCGCATCAAAGACCTTAACAAGATTACTTTCAGAGTCAAATTGTTTTGTATCCACTTTTTCTTTTCGTTTTCAAGGACAGAAGGCACGCATAAAGCCAGTCCCTGTCGCTTCCAGATTAAACAAACCCTTTAATTAATTAATTTACATTTATTACATGTGTTTTCTATTTTTTACTCCATATTTTACTTCAATGTTATAATTAATTCAAGTCAGTTCATCAAAAAAATGCATCGCTTTATAATTCAACACTTCTTTCAAAATAAAAATCATAAAGCTATTAGAAAGAATCAGAGCCACTGAATAAATACAACCATAGCCCCCAAACTCAATGTGTATTATTATTTACTGTCATCCACACTCCAATGAATTATGAGGTACAATTACCCGTAATAGCGTTAAATCGAGTATCGCCTCGAGAATGAATGTTAAAATATCAAAGCAGATCCCGCTAATTAATTGCCGGGCTTTTAACCAGACATCGATAGAATCAAATTGTTATTTTTGGCTAATAACAGGTCACATATTATTACGTTTTTATATTTTAACACATAATATTGACATTCCTCTTAAGAAACACCTTTGATTCTCCCTCTTTCAAAAAGAAAGAGGGAGAATCCATACAATTGGCGTAATTTTTAAATAGTATACTGTTTTTTCCAGATAATTATAAAACATTGTATCCGAAAAGCATTTAAAGATTACCTCCCCCACCCAAATCCTGTCGAAAAAGAAAAAATCGAATTTCGGATATCCCTGAATCCCTCAGTATCGAATAAATTTATCGTACCAAATGTATACCTCAGATCCAGCAACCATCTGTTTTTAGATCTGGTTAAAAAATCGATTCCAAATCCGGTACAAATTCCAAAATCAAATAAATTGGCATTTTTCGAGATATTACTTCTTTCAAAAACATCTGAATTTGAGGGCAAAGCTGAAAAATTCGTGACAGCAGTGTTAATTCGAACCATTATCTGCGGCCCAAGATAAGCATAAGGCAGAACCTTTCCCTCAAGTGGTATAAGCATTTTAAAAAGCAGTGGTAATGCAAGATAGTCATTATGTACTTTTGCAGTTACCCTGCCCTGTTCTGTACTGAATTCCCAGTTTTTTCCTGTACGCAGATAAACAAGCTCAGGTTGAACTGAAATAAAATCGGGTATGATACCCCAGGAACAAAAAAAACCACCAGTACCGAAAAAAATCGATCGTGAAGTGAGGTCGTCCGCCGTTTCAATCAGATTATCTTCAAATCTCCTGATTCCATTTCCCCAGAATCCAGATACCAGAAATCCGGCTTTTATTCCAAAAACAACAGCTTTATTTACAGCAAGTGAGTCCTGAGCTCCGGAAAGTTTTACAACAATCAA
>DATGNN010000482.1:0-4001 GCA_035306725.1 Chitinispirillaceae bacterium
CCTTATCAGAATCCAAAGCAACAGCGCCTCTGCTCCAGCCAATCTGAAGTGAAATCTGCCATGAAGGTTCAAGTTTTGTATTAAATTTACTGGATTTTTTTTCTGAATAATAGAAGATGTCGTTATTGGAAGATAACTTGAAACTGCCTGCGAGTGTAAATGAAGCACCTGAAAATGTCTGGAATGTTACTCCCGGTGTAATCCTGAAAGGATCTTCATTAATTTTAAATCCGTTTTTGAGGTTATTGAATCTTGTTTCCGACTTTATTTCTGTAAAAAATGTAAAAAAGTCTACTGGAACAATTTCAAAGCCGGCTCCCAGTATAAATATTTCATCAAGGTTTTTGTTATACGTAAATCTTACACCTGAATTTAAATGGAACAGAAACTTATTTAAATCCAGAGTCATAAGTGCAGCCAGTTCAGTTTCAACTTTTTTTGAAGAATAACGTGCAACTAAAATATCGATATCTGAGTCAATAACTGGACTGTAATCAAAATAATAGGTATGTCTTGGAAAATAACCGTTATTTATGGTTCCGGTCGGAAAACTGAAAGAGGAAAGAAGTGCTGCGTGAAATTTTCTTTGGCCTCCTGGTATTCTGATTTTTAATCCGGTTTCGATATCACCAATACCGATCTGAGAATTCTGCGTAGCAAGGATATCGAGATAGACAGGAATCATTAAAGAAATGTCCATAAAATTTGTAAGCCCGTATGCAAAATTCGGTCTGAAAGAAAACAAAGCTGCTTCAGGAAAAGATGTATCAGTAACCATTCTTCCAGAGAGCGAATCCAGATACAGATACTCAAATGAACCCATATAGGCATCATCAGAACTAAAATCAGCCTGAATACTGAATGCGAGTCTTGAAAAACCAAGACTTTTTGCCGAGTATAAATTTACCAGCCCAACCTGACCGAACCGGTTAACAATTGGATTTTCATTTGCGTTCACTTTAACAAAACCGCTTAAAAACAGAAACAGAATCATCGTTTTTTTAAACACAACCATCATCTCTCTACCCATATAAAACAAACCTGCATAAAAAAAGGTGAACCTTTAACCAAAATAACTATTTTAAAAAAAGTTTGGCAAATTGATCTACTCAATATTTACCTTTAAATTTTACAGTAAAATCTATATAATTTCTTTATAGAAATGTACTTTTTCAGGGGCATTTATGCTTATTAATGAACAATTTAAAGATCGAATCACCCATTTATCCAATCTTCCGACTCTTCCTCAAGTCGCATCAAGACTGATGAAAATAATAAATGATCCCCTTACATCATCAAGCGACGTAGCTTTTGTTATTGGACAGGATCTGTCTTTGTCAGCCAAAGTATTACGACTTGCAAACAGTGCTTTTTACGGAATACCCAGAAGCATAACGAACATAAATAATGCAGTGGTCATTTTGGGTCTTAAGGTTATTAATACGCTTGTACTGAGTTTAACAGTTTTCGACCTTTTTCCGGAAAGCCGAAGTTCTGCAGCACTATTTGATAGAAGAGCTTTCTGGTTACACTCATTGAGCTGTGGTCTTGCAGCAAAATTACTTGTTTCGAAAAGCAAAAAACTCATACTGTTTGATCCTGAAGAGGCTTTCTGTACCGGCCTTCTTCATGATATCGGCAAAGTGATAATGGAACAATATTTTCATGAAGACTTCCATGAGGCACTAAAAACAGCAAAAAACGAAAATTTACCTCTATTCAAAGCTGAACAAAAAATAATGGGCTTTGACCACACAGATGTAACACAATGGCTCACCCAAACCTGGAATCTTCCTTCGGAAATTCATCTTCCGTTAATTTATCACCATAAACCATCCAAAGCTGATACCCATCAGGATATAATCTTTTTATGTCATTTTTCAGACTGGCTCTGCTATGAAACAGGCATGGTTATAAACAAAAAATATCCTGCTCCCGATCTTGATCCAGGATCAGTAAACATACTTCAGATACAACCTGATGACATCCTTGAAATAAAGAAAGAATTAGGCATAGAGCTTAAAAAAGCATCCACTTTTTACGAACTGGCAGCAAACGGCTGAATAATTGATTTCATATTAACTATGGGTAAAGGGTATCCGGGTCTCTGCTCAACGATCATGTTCAACGAAAACCTGTTCGGACATGATCAGTTTATCGGATCAATGAAACAGAATATACTGTGCACTCTTAAAACATGATTTTATCCGTAAGCCAATCAGGCAAGATTCAATCTGTAAACTCATTCATACCTCCCGGTCTTTCACACATATTTTTTGTTTTTACTAACAATTTTCAGGTATAATGCTATATTTATACTTGTATTCATTTTTCATATACAGAACAGTTTTTCTCAATGGAGCTTAATATGAGCAATATAAAATCAAGGGACCTTATAATTTTTGGTATTTTACTTTTTAGCGGGTTATCCATAGCTGGAATATGTATAGGCAGAGGAATGTATAAAAGCCGTACACATGACAGATATGTAACAGTTAAAGGGCTTGCAGAACGTGAAGTTGAAGCGGATCTTGCAATCTGGCCCATTACATTTTCAGTTACCGGAGACAGCCTTAACAACATAAACAGGGAAATAGATAAAAACAGAACTGTAATAATAAGTTTTTTAATCAAAAATGGTTTTGATTCATCAATGATCTCCCATTCTCCTCCTAAAATTACAGACACAAAAGCCGAAAGATACTATGGCGAAAAAGTAACTCATCAATACCGGTACATTGCGCATACGACTGTAACACTTCGTACCCAAGAAGTAAAAAATGCGAAAAATGCGATGGAGAAAGCCGGTGATTTAGTTTCTTCAGGAGTAGCTATTTCTGAACAGAACTGGAATAATTCTACAGAGTTTATTTTCACGAATCTTAATGGTATTAAACCGGAAATGATTGAAGAGGCTACACAAAACGCGCGTGAAACAGCCCAAAAATTTGCTCAGGACAGTGGAAGCAAAATAGGAAAGATAAGAAATGCATCACAGGGTTTCTTCTCTATCTCCGACAGAGACAGAAACTCACCGGATTATAAAAAAGTAAGAGTTGTTACGACTATTGAGTACTACTTGATTGACAATTAGCATTGTCAATCATTAAATAAACCTACTGCCTGAATGTGAAAGACTCGCGTAAAGAAACCGTTACTATTCAGGTACAACAAATAACAGCCAAGTTTACACGATTACCGAAGGTAACAAATGATTATTTGTAAATTAGACTTAATCTGTTCTTAATACATCATAATCTTTGTCCCGCATTATCGTTTTTTTTTCGTCAGGTTCAACTTTTTGAAATGTCGATTTAAATATTTGCATAGCCAGATCATTCTGCCCCATTTTGTACAAAGTCTTACTTACACCGAATACCGGCATGCATTCCGTTTTTTTCATTTCAGAAGATCTGATAAAATATCTCAAAGCTTCATTGTAATTACCAAAGCCATATTTTATCTCTCCCAAAGTCATCCACATACGCCAATCATGAGTTTCAAATTTATTATCTCTTATGATCATGATCGGCAATAAACATATTCCTGCGATTAGTGCTGCAAATACAGGTTTAAACAACATGCTTTTGTTTGCATTACCTTTAAACATCCTAAAAACATTTACAATGCCTACAGCAGAAATCAAGATAAAAAACGGCATTGCTATTACCATAAACCGTGTATCATAAAAAAATATAATGATATTGGCAATATTAACAAATAAAAACAGTAATATCAGATAATAATTTTTCCATTCCTCTATAACAATTATTATACCTGCAAAAAACAGGGGAACAAGAAGATATATATTTACAAAAGCTATTGAAAAGAGACGTGTAAGGTTCTTTTTTTCAAAACTCAAAACATACATGTTTGTAAGATCAGCACCGGAAAAGAGATTTTTTAATTTTGACCATTGAAGCCTGAGGAACTTTAATTTGTTATTTTTTATAAATTTTAAACCATTGTTGAACCAGAACTTTGATATCTCGGAACGTTTC